>PKWT01000184.1 GCA_003132125.1 Micrococcales bacterium
GGCGGCACCCGGCATACCCTTGGCTTTGGCTTGCCCGCCGCAGACCTGCTCAGACCGTTAGGAACATCACGATGGAAACCGCCGAGATCAGGCGACGTTGGCTCGCATTCTTCGAGAGCAAGGGCCATGCGATCGTGCCCAGCTCGTCCTTGGTGTACGACGACCCGAACCTGTTGTTCGTCAACGCCGGCATGGTGCCTTTCAAGCCCTACTTCCTGGGTCAGGAGACGCCGCCCTGGCAGCGGGCCACCAGCGTGCAGAAGTGCCTGCGCACCGCNNAACTTCTCGTTCGGCGACTATTTCAAGGCGGACGCGATTGCGTACGCGTGGGAGCTGCTGACGACCAGCCAGGACGAGGGCGGGTACGGCCTGGAAAAGGAGCGGTTGTGGGCGACGGTCTACCTCGACGACGACGAGGCCGCAGACCTCTGGCTCACCCACTCCGAGATCCCGGCAGAGCGCATCGTCCGCCGCGGCATGGCCGACAACTACTGGTCCATGGGCGTCCCCGGCCCGTGTGGGCCGTGTTCTGAGATCTACTACGACCGCGGCCCTGAGTACGGCCCTGAGGGCGGTCCTGCGGTGGACGAGGACCGCTACATGGAGATCTGGAACCTCGTGTTCATGCAGAGCATCCGTGGCGAGGGCAACACCAAGGACGACTTCCCGATCCTGGGCGACCTGCCGGCAAAGAGCGTCGACACCGGCATGGGTCTGGAGCGCCTTGCCTGCGTGTTGCAAGGTGTGGACAACCTGTACGAGATCGATGAGATCTATCCGGTCCTGGAGAAGGCAGCCGAGCTGTCGGACAAGCGGTATGGCGTGAACTCCGCGCACGACGCTGCCCACAGCCACCCTGACGACGTACGGCTTCGCATCGTGGCCGACCACATCCGCAGCTCGCTCATGCTCATCGGTGACGGTGTGACCCCGGGCAACGAGGGCCGGGGCTACGTGCTGCGCCGGATGCTTCGGCGCGCGGTGCGGTCGATGCGGCTGCTCGGGTTCGACCAGCCGTGCCTGCCGCACCTGCTGCCGGTGAGCATGGATCGGATGAAGGCGTCCTATCCCGAGCTCGAGACAGGGTTCTCCCGGATCTCGCAGATCGCGTATGCCGAGGAGGAGGCGTTCCGTCGCACCCTCGCGTCCGGGACCACGCTCCTGGACACCGCCGTCGCCAAGGCCAAGTCGTCCGGTCAGAGCACCCTGGCGGGGGACCAGGCTTTCGCGCTGCACGACACCTACGGCTTCCCGATCGACCTGACGCTGGAGATGGCAGCAGAACAGGGACTCCAGGTCGACCAGGACGGCTTCCGTCGCCTCATGAACGAGCAGCGCGACCGGGCCAAGGCCGATGCCAGGTCCAAGAAGAGCGCGCATGGCGACACCTCCGTATACCGCTCCGCACTGGACTTGCTCGGACGCGCGGTGGAGTTCACGGGATACCAGGAAACCGTCTCGGAGGCGCAGGTCGCTGGTCTGCTCGTCGACGGCGTGTCCGTCCCCTCCGCCCATGCCGGAGACGAGATCGAGCTCGTTCTTGACCGGACGCCTTTCTACGCCGAGGGTGGCGGGCAGCTGGCCGACGCCGGGCGAATCGTGCTGGCCAACGGCGCGGTCATCGAGGTCCGCGACGTGCAGTCGCCCATCAAGGGGCTCGTCGTGCACCAGGCAACGGTTGTCTCCGGTGAGGTGATTGTGGGGGAGCCGGCGCAGGCTCTGGTCGACCTCGACCGCCGTCGTGCGATCTCGCGTGCCCACACCGCCACCCACATGGTGCACAAGGCCATCCGTGAGGCGCTGGGTGATACCGCGACCCAGGCCGGTTCCGAGAACGCGCCCGGAAGGTTCCGGTTCGACTTCATGGCATCCGGTGCGGTACCGCTGTCGGTGCTGTCCGATGTTGAGGCCAGGGTCAACGCGTTGTTGATCGAGAACCTGCCGGTCCACGCCGAGGTGATGACCCAGGACGAGGCGCGCGCATCCGGTGCCATGGCCCTGTTCGGTGAGAAGTACGGCGAGGCTGTGCGGGTGGTGTCGGTCGGCGACTGGGCTCGAGAGCTCTGCGGCGGCACCCACGCGCAGAGCTCGGGGCAGCTCGGGCTGGTCAAGCTGCTCGGCGAGGCGTCCATCGGTTCCGGCGTGCGACGGGTCGAGGCCCTCGTGGGAACCGATGCCTACGACTTCCTGGCTCGTGAGCACGCTGTGGTTGGACAGCTCACCGAGGCGCTCAAGGTGCGATCCGAAGAGCTGCCCGAGCGGATCGCGAGCATCCTGGGCAAGCTCAAGGACGCCGAGCGCGAGATCAACACGATGCGCCAGCAACAGGTGTTGGCCGCGGCATCCACGCTGACGGCTGCTGCGCGCGACGTATTCGGTGTGAGCTTCGTCGGCCACGATGCCGGCACAGGTGTCGGCGCCGACGACCTGCGCAGCCTTGTCCTCGATGTGAGATCGAGGTTGGGCAACGACCGCCCGTCCGTGGTGGCCATCGCCAGCGTCGCCAAGGATCGTCCAGTGGTCATCATCGCGACCAACGACGCAGCCCGTCAGTGGGGTCTCAAGGCCGGAGCGCTGGTCAGGCTTGCGGCTCAGACGCTCGGTGGTGGCGGCGGCGGCAAGGACGATGTGGCACAGGGCGGGGGCACCGACTCCACCAAGATCGGCGAGGCGTTGGCCGTCGTCGAGCACGCTGTTGGCGAACGCGTCACGGCAGGACGCTGAAACATGCGCCAAGGGGTCCGGCTGGGAGTGGACGTGGGCAGTGTCCGCGTTGGGCTTGCGGCCAGCGATCCTGGTGGGCTCCTCGCCACTCCGGTCGAGACCATCGAGCGTGATCTTGGGTCGGGCACCGACCTGGGCGTGATCGCCGCGGCGGTTCTTGAACGGCACGTGCTTGAGGTCGTCATCGGCCTGCCACGTTCGCTGTCCGGCGACGAAGGGCCTGCGGCCGCGGCCGCGCGAGCCTACGCGGTTGCCCTTGCTGCCCGAATCGTGCCGATTCCGGTACGGTTGATCGACGAGCGCCTGACCACCATCGACGCTCACCGTCAGCTACGTGACAGCGGCATGGCCGGGCGGGCCCAGCGAGCAGTCGTGGACCAGGCGGCCGCCGTACTGATTCTGCAGTCGGCCCTTGATGCTGAGAAGGAATCGGGGTTGGCGGCAGGAGAGCTCATCGGAGCACGCAAGCCGCGTGCGACCCGCACGAAGGCAAAAGGTCCGCAACGATGAGGAAGCGCCATCTCGAGACGTCAATCTTTGGTGACCCTGAACACGACCACGAAGAACCTCACGACGGTGGCTCGGAGGATAGCTCAGCGGGGGCCGGAGGCGACACACCGGCGCGGGGCCGTGCTGAGAGTCGGCGTGCGCATCGGCGGAAGAAGGGCCGGCGCCGGATCATCGTGCTGCTGGTGGCACTGAGTCTGGTTGCCGGTGCAGGGGCTGCGGCCATCTTGGTGCTGCGGCCGTTCGTGTCCAGCATGGCGGTGAGCAACGACTATGTCGGGGCCGGGTCGGGCTCTGTGACCGTTGTGGTGCACTCCGGAGACGCCGGCCGGACGATCGCCGCGGCGCTCGAGAAGGCCGGAGTGGTCAAGTCGGCCGCAGCGTTTCTCGCCGCTTCTGCGTCAGACCCCCGGTCTGGTTCCATCCAGCCGGGTACGTACACCCTGCGCGCCCACATGAGCGCTGCGTCGTCCCTGGCGATGCTGTTGGACCCGGCCAACCGCACGGTTCAGCGGGTCACCATCCGCGAGGGTCTGTGGGTCTCCGAGATCATCCACGAGCTCTCCGTCAGCACCGGACGGCCGCTCGCCGACTACACGTTGGCTTTGCAGGATCCGGTGATGCTGGGCCTGCCGGATGCGGCCAAGGGGAACGCAGAGGGCTACCTCTTCCCGTCGACCTACGAGTTCGACGCCAGCGTCACTGCTGCTGACCAGCTGCACACCATGGTGGCCAAGTCTCTTGACGAGCTCGGCAAGCTCGGCGTGACTGCCGACAAGATGCAAAGGGTGTTGACCATCGCAAGCATCGTCGAGGCTGAGGCCAGCGGAAGTGCCGACCGCCCGAAAGTGGCACGTGTCATCGAGAACCGCCTGGCCATACAGATGCCGCTGCAGCTGGATTCGACCGTCAGCTTCGTCGCGCAGCGACGCGGCAAGATCACCACGACCAACGCAGAGAGAGCGACCGAGAGCCCCTACAACACCTATCTCGTCGCGGGCCTTCCGCCCGGCCCGATCGACAGTCCCGGGCTGTCGGCCATGCAGGCGGCGGTCAAACCCACTCCCGGTCCGTGGATGTACTTCGTCGCGGTGAACCCGCAGACGGGTGAAACCAGGTTCGCCGTCGACGCGGCCGGCCACGCGGCCAACGTGAAGCTCTTCCAGACGTGGTGCTCGGACCATCCAGGCAAATGCTGACCGCGCAAACCCGGCGCGCCGCCGTGCTGGGGTCGCCGATCGGTCACTCTCTGTCGCCCGTTCTTCACGAGGCGGCATACCGCGCCCTCGGCCTTACGCACTGGTCCTATGAGGCCCACGACGTGCAGGCTCAGGCACTTCACGGGTTCGTCGCCGCGCTGGGTCCCGAGTGGGCGGGTTTGTCGCTGACCATGCCCTTGAAGGAGGCTGCCTTCGACGTGGCCGGCGAGGTCTCGGACCTGGCCCGGGAGGTCGGTGCCATCAACACGCTCGTCCGCTGCCCCGACGGTGGCTGGAGAGGCGAGAACACCGATGTGTATGGCGTGTCGCAGGCGCTGCGTATGGCCGGCGTCGGGCCGGTGGCCGGTTCCATGGTGCTTGGGTCGGGGGCGACCGCCCGGTCCGTCGTGGCTGCCCTGGCGGCTCTGGGGTGTCCGAAGGTGACCTTCGCCGTGCGTTCGGAGGCCCGTCCCCAGACTGTGCAACAGGCACGCCGTGCTGGGCTTGAGGTCGAGGTTGTCGAGCTGGGACAGCTCGCGCGCCGGGTCGGTGACGTTCCGCTGGTCATCAGCACGTTGCCGGCCAACGAATTGTCTGCCGACGTGTTGGCCGACCTGACTCTGCCCTCCGGTTGGCGGCGACCGGATCATCTACTGCTTGACGTGGTCTACTCCGGTTGGCCGTCGCCGTTGGCGCGGATCTTTCAGGGCGCGGGGGCAAGCGTGATCTCCGGTTTCGAGATGTTGGTCCACCAGGCAGCCGAACAGGTACACCTGATGACTGGCCTGCTCGCGCCCGTCGAGCAGATGCGGGCAGCCGGGCTGGCCGCGATGGGATCCACGTGACGCTCGTGCTCCCACCACAGGCCGGCCCGTGGTGGGCGATCATCGTGCTGGCGGTCCTTGGCGCCGCTGTGGGCGCATGGCTGTCCAGGGTGCTGGCTGACGCGGGCTACCGGCGCCCCGACGAACGGGACCGACCGTTACCCCGACACGCCATGTGGCTTGTCCTCGCAGTGGCGCTGACGTGGGCCAGCCTGACGTTTCGGTTTGGTGGCCAGGTGAATTGGTCTCTCCTTCCGGCGTACCTCTATCTGGGTGCGATCGGGGCAGCGCTCACGCTCATCGACCTCGACGTGCATCGNNGTGCCCACCGTGGTGTCCAGTGACTGGGAAGCGCTGCTGCGGGGCGTCCTGGCCGGGCTTGCGCTCTTCGTGGGCTATCTCGTGCTTGCGCTTGTGTCGCCGGGGGGTGGGGGGCTGGGCTTCGGGGACGTCAAGCTTGCGGGTGTGCTGGGTCTGCTTCTGGGCTGGGTGGGCTGGGGCCCTGCGATCGTCTCCGTCCTGGCTGCGTTCGTGATCGGTGGCTTCATCGCCCTGATCTTGCTCCTTGCGCGGCGCACGACCCGTTCGTCATCCATCGCCTTCGGCCCGTCGATGATCCTGGGCGCGTGGGTCGCGTTGATGTTTCCGGTCCAAGTCTTGGCTCGCTGACGGGTTCTGCGCGTGCGCTGTGACAGGATTTCGCCATGCTGCGTTGGTTGACTGCTGGTGAATCCCATGGCCCGGCCCTGATCGCTGTGCTCGAAGGCCTGCCGGCAGGCGTCGAG
>PKWT01000236.1 GCA_003132125.1 Micrococcales bacterium
CGAGCTGTCCGAGCGCGGTATCCACCTGGTCGACTGCGGGACCAGCGGCGGCGTATGGGGGCTGGAGCGGGGCTACTCGCTGATGATCGGTGGCGATGCCGACGTGGTTGACCGCCTCGGCCCGATCTTCGCGACCATCGCGCCGGGCATGGGCTCTGCACCGCGGACAGCGGGGCGAACCGGGGATCCCGATCCGGCCGAGCACGGGTTCTTGCGCTGCGGCCCCAACGGCGCCGGACACTTCGTCAAGATGGTCCACAACGGCATCGAGTACGGGATGATGGCCTCGCTGGCCGAAGGGCTCAACATCTTGCACAACGCCGACGCCGGCACGCGCGTCGCCCAGACCGATGCCGAGACCGCGCCGATGTCAGAGCCGGAGTTCTACCAGTTCGATATCGATACGGCGGCGGTGGCCGAGGTATGGCGCCGGGGCAGTGTCATCGAGTCCTGGCTGTTGGACCTGACCGCGGCTGCCCTGCTCCATTCGCCCGATCTGGACGAGTACACCGGGCGGGTCTCGGACTCCGGCGAGGGTCGGTGGACGTCGATCGCGGCGCTCGAGGAGGGTGTGCCCGCCCCGGTGCTGTCCAGCGCGTTGTACTCCCGATTCGCTTCCAGGGGCCTTGACGACTTCGCCGACAAGGCTCTCTCGGCCATGCGCAAGGGCTTCGGCGGCCACGACGAGAAGAAGGGCTGAGATGCCCCCAACGACGAAGCCGACGGAGACGGCCAAGCCGGTCGTCGTGCTGTTCGACGTCGACGAGACCCTCGTCCATACCGGTGGTTCGGGGGCGAGAAGCTGGAGGGCGGCATTCGACAAGCTCTACGGCATCCCCGCCGATATCGGCGAGCACAGCTCGGCGGGTGAGACCGACCCCCAGGTGGCCCGCGCCACCTTCAGCGCCGTGCTTGGTCGCGACCCGAGCGACGACGAGCTCAGCCGGCTCTACGCCCAGTACCTCCTGCACCTGGCCATCGACGTCAGGGTCTCGGAGGGCTACCAGGTGCTGCCCGGTGCCGAGAAGACCCTGCTCCGACTGGGAGAAGCCGGCGTCATGCTTGGGCTCGTGTCTGGCGCCATGGAAGGCGCGGCGAGAACCAAGCTCGTCCCCGCCGACCTGAACCGGTTCTTCGTCTTCGGCGCCTACGGCTCGGACTCACCCGACCGCACCGAGCTGACCGGCCTCGCCATCGAGAAGGCCACCCGCCTGCACGAGCGGCTCAGCGCCAACCAGGTCTATGTCGTGGGCGACACCCCCCACGACATGGAGGCAACCAACGCGTCGGGCGCGGTGTCCGTGGGGGTGGCGAGCGGTCACTATTCGGTCGCTGAGCTAGAGGCAGCCGGAGGCGCACACGTGCTCCGCTCGCTCGAAGACGGGTTCCCGGGGCTCTGACGACCGGGCGGGCGTCGACAAGGCGTGTGACCCGGGCCTGCGACTCGGTGGGGAAGGCTTCGTGGTCTGTGTCCTTGGGCTCCGTGGGCCAGTAGACGCGATGCTGCTGGCCGAGTTTCTCGTGCCACATGTCGGTCCCCGCAGAGCACGGCAATCGCCTGCCATGTGATCTGCCTGACCGGCGCCAAGGAGCGTCCATCAAGAGCAGCCGGTTCGCCACGCGCCGTGATTCGGTTTGGGCCCGCCGCCGGCGCGACTGCCCGCACCTCCGGCGGGATGCCGTGCGATCAGATGGCGTTGTTCCAGCTTTCCCATTCGTCTCACCACGTCTCTGGTCAGAGATCTGGCCAGAGACCCAGACCGGAGCGGCCATCCGACGCGGAGGGCGCCACCGCCGAGAGCAGGTCTTGCTCGTCCACGACCTGTTGCCTCCGCCCACTCCCGGCGGCTACGTCACGGCGGACCCGGGGACGAGGATGCCGCGGCCGCGCAGCCGACCGGCGTCGAGGTCGTCCATCGCTTCGTTCACCGCGTCCAGCGGGTAGGTATGGGTGAGCATCGTGACATGTCCGGCGGCGTTGAGCGCCATGAGCTCGACGAGGTCGTTGTAGCTCCCTACGAGGTTCCCGACGACGTTGCGCTCGGTCGAGATCACGTCGATGGTTGGGATGTCGACGGTCCCGCCGTACCCGATCACGAAGTCGCTCCCGGCCCGCCTGGTCATCGCCCAGCTGTCTCGCTCGGCGCCCTTTTCCCCGACGAAGTCCAGCACCACCTCGGCGCCCATACCGTCGGTCATCTCGAGGACCCGGTCGACGTGCTTGCCGTCCACGACGACGGTCTCGTCCGCTCCCCAGCCGCGGGTGAGGGCAAGGGCCTCCTCGTTGGGATCGAGCACGATGATGCGGGTGGCGCTCATCGCCCGCAGGCACTGGATGCCGAGGTGTCCCAGGCCTCCAGCCCCCATGACGACGCACGTGCTGCCCGGGTACAGCAGCGGGACCGCTTTCTTCACCGCGTGGTACGCCGTGAGACCGGCGTCGGCCAACGCGGCCACCGCGGCGGGCTCGATGCCCGGGGCGAGCTTGACCACCGAACGCGCAGAAGTCTTGATAAAGTCCGCCATTCCGCCGTCGGTGTCGATGCCCGGGAAGCCGCTGGCCTCGCAGTGCACGTCATCACCGGCACGGCAGGCCCGACACAAGCCACAGGTCAGCAGCGGGTGCAGGA
Source organism: Micrococcales bacterium (assembly GCA_003132125.1). Classification (GTDB taxonomy): domain Bacteria; phylum Actinomycetota; class Actinomycetes; order Actinomycetales; family Dermatophilaceae; genus UBA4719. The sequence continues at coordinate 2,631 of PKWT01000236.1, forward strand.
TCACCGCGTCGCCCGTCTTCAGGTGCTCCACCGCGGAGCCGACTGAGTGGATCCAGCCGGCGTTCTCGTGGCCCAGCGTGTACGGCAGCGCGACGTTGCTCTTGTCTGCCCACTGACCCTCGACGATGTGCAGGTCGGTGCGACACAGACCCGCGCCTCCGACCCTGACGACGACGTCGAGCGGTCCCGTGGCCTGTGGCTCGGGAACATCCTCGACAACCGGGCGCTCCCCATATCGATGCAGCCGAACCGCCTTCATCACGCCTCCCAGACTGAACGAGAACGACCCCGGTGGCCTTCCCTGCTCTGCACCGTAGGGCAAGCCGGACGAGTACGCACGGATAAGGCCCGAGACCCTTCCGGCAAAGGCCGGTTCGGCGTAAGTTCCGAGGTTCATACCACGAAAGGGACGACCATGACACGCACGCCTGAAGAGGTCTTCGCCCACCACGGACAGGAACTGGGGGCCGGAAACCTTGAGGGGATCGTCGAGGACTACACCGAAGACGCGATCCTCATCGTGAACAAGAAGGTCTACCGCGGCAAGGACGGCGCCCGGCAGGTCTTCACCCAGCTGCTCAGCGATCTCCCCTCGGCCGCCTGGCAGCTCGACACGGTGTTCGCCGACGATGTGCTCTATCTGGAGTGGTCAGCGGTCGGAGGCGGCCGCAAGGCGGAGCACGCCGTCGACACGTTCATCTTCCAGGACGGCATGTGCCGCGTGCAGACAGTTGACTACACCATCCAGCCAGCCTGAGCTGTCTCTCGGCATCCAAGGGTGGGTGGTGCCTGTCCCACTCGGCGTCTTCACCTCGCCTACCCCGCCTACCGGGGCCTGACGTGCGCTGACGTGCGCTGACGTGCGAAGGTACGCACGCAGTTGGTCGGACGCGGCCGATCCATGCTTGGGTGCCGTATGACGAACGGTCTACGGGCGCGTGTTGGCCGCGGTCGTCCGCTCCGCTCGCGCTGATCGGATCTTCATCTGGGGATCGTTCACCGGTCAGCGTTGGCCTGCCGGCGAGCTGATCCAGTAGCGATGAGGCGGCAGAGAGTCGAGGTTCCTGATCGAATTGGAAGAAGTGCGTCTTTGGCCCAAACGGGTCAACATGGTCGCCGTTGCGGGGTGGAAATGGCGAGAGCACCAGGTGCCGCATCGGCGGCAGGTGTCCTTCGTTGTCGGCGAACGCGAAGACCAGCCGCACCGCCATCGCCTCTCAGTTGTCAGTACGGCGGTGTGACATGTTCTGTGTGGACGTTACGGACGGGTGAGTGCCGCCTGGGGTGGATAATCACGCTGATGGGCCCACTGCGACGGATGGGTCGAGCACTCCTGGCGTTCGGGCACACGATCCTCATCGTCCTCGGG
>PKWT01000015.1 GCA_003132125.1 Micrococcales bacterium
TGAACCCCCAACCCGCTGATTAAGAGTCAGCTGCTCTGCCAATTGAGCTAACGGCGCGACGAGGAGAGAGGCTAGCAGGGGTGTTGCTGTAGTCGGAAATCCGGTGCGGTTCAGGGGTGTTTGCGCCGCCATGCAAACAGTCCGGCGCCGATAAGCAACAGTGCGAATGCTGCTGCGGTGGCCAGGCTCGATCGGCTCAGCCCGCCACTTTGGCCGGCATTGGGACTCGGAAGCGGTGCCACATCCGTGGTGGCGCCCGAGGGCGTCACAGATGGTGAAGCCGATGGCGGCGACGCCGACAGGCCGGACGGCGACGGGCTGGTTGTCGGGGCCAGCGTCAGTGTGAAGCGCGACTCGCCAGCCACCGGGTGGCCGTCGTTGCTGACCACTCGAAAGGCCACTCGGTAGACCCCGGCGGCCATGCGAGGGACGAGCGCCTGAGTCACCTTGGTACCAACTACGGTGGGCTTGCCGCTCGTCACGCTGGCGCCTGCCGCCGAAGTCACCACGACCGTGGTAAACGAGGTATTCACGGGCTCGCTGAACTCCAGGACAACGTCCTTGGGCGCGGTGGTCACCTGTGCATCCACGTCGGGCGTGATCTTGACCAGCTCGGCATGGGCCGAAGCCGATGCCGCTGTGACCACCGAGGTGACCATGGCGAAGCCGAAGGCCGTTGACGCCACGACGGCCACCGTGACTGCCGACAGAAGGCGGCGCGAAGCTGAACGGGGGGGACACCACAGTGAGCAGATAGGCATGGACCTCATTCTGGCGCTCTTGCGTCGGTCAGGGCCGCGCGGGGACCACGGAGAACCCCAAAAGCCCCAACAGCCCCAAGCCCGATATGGGTTCGTGCACCGGTTCGCAAAGAGTTGGCAATCTCGCTGCGCCAGTCGCTTCCCGGGGCTAGCGTTCAGAGGGTGACCCCCAGATATGCGGTGTGCCGAGGTGGCGCGCACGACAACGAGCGATGGCCGTTGTCACGCAGCGTCGACCCAGGTCATCAGTTCAGCTGGGGTGAAGGGACCGACATCAGCGGCTCCCACTATGCGGTAGAGGCAGAGATCATCCAGACCAACCTTGGCCCGATGTGGGTGGCTACCCCGGCCTGATGCACCCATCTCAGGTGGGTGGCTCGCCAGCCAACAACCCACCACGGTGAAGGTTGGCCTCGGTCTGCCTTTCGGGCGCTCGCGTGAGTTGGCTGCGTCCGGTGTCGGGTCGGCGTTCCTGCCAGAGCCGTTCCTGCTACAGCAGAGCCACTGCCAGGTGTCCTTGGTGTGCCATCTCCAGCGCCTCGATGATGACGCCGACAGGTTTTTCCTTGCCGACGAAACCCCGCGCGCCTTTGGCAATGGCGTCTGCCGTCAGGCTCCTGCTGATCGAGCCTGACAGCATGACGACCTTGGTATCGGGGCTCACCGCGAGGATCCGGCCTATGGCGTCGAGCCCGTTGGTGTGGCGGAAGTTCACGTCGAGCAGGCACGCGTCCGGCTGGTGCTTGCGGGCAGCCTCCACCGCTTCGTCAGGATCGATGGCCGTCGCCACGATCGTGTGCCCTCTGTCTCTCAGGGCCATGCTCAGCGCGTCGAGCAACGGCTTGTGATCATCACAGAGCAGCAGCCGCAAGACGCCGCTACCCGGGTTCCTCTTCGCGGGCAGCACGATCTCCGCGACCATGCCGCTGAGCGCGCCGGGTCGTAGCTCAAAGGTGCCGCCGCAGACCGAGACCAGGGCACGAGTGATGGTCAGTCCGAGCGAGTTGTTGGGGGGTACGTGCCCAAGCCCGGGGCCGTCATCGATCACTCGAATGGTCACGTCAGCGTCCGTGCTGGCCACCTCAACAGTGACGTGTCCACCGGGGCCGGCCGCCCGAACAGCGTTGTCCAGCACGCAGTTGACGGCGCGGCTGAGCGCGACTGGTGCGGCAACCGCCAGGGCTCGGTCGGCACCGGAGAACCTGACCTGGCACCTGGCCGTTGGCTGCGCCAGCTGCACGCAACGTGATGCCAGCTCGACGACATCGAAGTTGGCCGGCAGATCCTCCGCAGCGTTCCCGATGACACCCTCGACCATGTCGGACAACCACTGGGCATGATCGAGGATCTCGTCCATGCGGTGTCTGACGTCGCCGCCATCGGAGCTCGCCAGCAACATGATGGCCGCCAACGGCTGGCGCAGGTCGTGACACAACGCTCGCACCGTGTCGATGTTCGTAGGGCCATCCGTTGGCAGCGCGAGCTGCTCCACCTCGCGCAGAAGACCAGTTGCCTTTGCGTGCATGCCTTTGTCTTTCAGTGGTGCCCGCGACATCCAGATTCCTCAACAGGTGGCTCACTCTGGCGATGAGACTGACACCAGATAATGAACAGAATCAATTATGAAGACTGTACTGCGAAATGCCTAAGGGTCACCTTTGGTGAGAACAGGAAGTCCGCGTGTCGGATCTGCTTTTTTGCGTATGTATACGTAGGTCACTTACGCAATATTCTTGAAGCAGCCCTTCGTCTGATGTCACCACGCAAACGCTTGTCACCCATTGCTGGACCTGATCGACGGCGCGGGTCTCTGCCGCCGACCGAAAGGAGGACGGATGCAATTGAAACGTGTGAACCGCATGTCACTTGACGCCCTCCGTCCCC
>PKWT01000216.1 GCA_003132125.1 Micrococcales bacterium
TGGCGAAGCTTCGCCGCGAATACTGCGACGTCGACCGAGGTTCCGTTCGATCGATCGCGGCAAATCCAGCGGGTTGCCCGAAGGTCGTCCACATTGGTGCCGAGTAACTGGCGGCTCTGCGCCTTCGGGCCGGGCAGTCATCGGCGCTTGTCCCGACGCTTGCGCTGCCGTGAGGCTCTGAGGTGTCCCACGAAAACCGTCAGCGCGAACAGGGACGTGAAGATCGCGACCAGAACAGCAAAGCCGCGACCGACGCCAAATGACGCGGAGCTCCGGATGAGGCCCAAGGGGTCGAGCATGGGGGGAGACGTATGCGCGGCCAAAGCCACCAAAGGAGTCAGCACCACCCCATAGTGCTGCACGAAGACTCTCAGATTACGCACGGGATGAGGCTTGCCTGCTGTCCGGACACGCTGCCCACCGGCTTGGGTTGCTTGGCCAGCGCGCTTGAAGGTCAGAATCTGGACTTGGACCAGCGCGTGCCTTTCTGTTCAGGGTGGGTATCTGCCCGTACCTGCATGTGCTGGTGATGATCTTGATCTGCGGCTGTTTTCGTACTGATTCATCGGCGGCCGCGTGGCGGTACCGGCGAGGTGTTGTGGAACACATCGACGAATCGACTTGCTGAACTGTCTTGGGTCTTCTTCTTCCCGCTCTACATGGTGAGCCGCACGGGATAACACCGCTCCAGAGCAGCCCGGTCGAGGATCCCCAACTGAACAAGGACGCACGCACATAACGGTTACGAGAGGGAAGCCGCGCCCGCGCGTGGCCTGCGCTCCGAGATCGGTCCACTCACTGCCTACTGGCCCGTGCGGCCGTCTATGCACTCACGCAACAGATCTACGTGGCCGACGTGGCGGGCATACTCCTCGACAAGGTGGACGACGATGTCGCGCGCCTCGACCTCATGGCTGTGGACGTCAACCGGCGCGTCCAGGTCCAGGTCGGTGTAGACAGCCCGTGCATGTGCGACCTCACCGCGCCAGGTGTCCCACGCTTCGGCGACGACCTCGTCGTCGGCCACGGCCTGGTTGAAGTCCAGGTCCGGGTCCTCCTCGGTGCGATATAGCTGCGGCAACTCGATCTGTCCTTCAAAGACTCGGCGCGTCCATGAGTGCTCGACCCGAGCGAGGTGGCGGATCATGCCCAGCAGCGACATCGTCGACGGCGGGACCGAGCGAGTGGCGAGCTGCTCGGCGGTGAGTCCCTCGCACTTGAGCTCGAAGGTCATCCGGTAGCGGTCGAGGTACTCCGCAAGCACGGCCTTCTCACTCCTTCCGGGCTCAAGCGCCTCTCGCGGATTGCTGCCAGGCTCAGCCCACATGCCATCGAAGTTCATGTGACTAACCAAGCAGCCGGACTACCGACTCAGCAAACGGATTCGTGCAGTGCCGCGAAGCCGGGCTCACCCGACGATGGGGATCCGCAGGGTCGCCAACGCGGCCGGGTTTGCGGTGATGGTGACGGGTTGGACGGAATAGGCATTCTTGTACGCCGCGTCGGTGCTGGCCAGGACGAGCTGGATGCGGTGGCCAGCTACCACACGGTGAACGATGCCGGGCAGCTCGATGTGCACCGACTTCGTCACGTCGGTAACCCGCACGGGGCTGATCAGCTTGTTCACCAACGTCTTCGAACCGTCGGGGGCAACGTCGTACAGCTTGGCGAACACCTGAAGCTGTCCGGCAGGGCCGGCCGACTGCGTCGCAGCCACGGTCGGCGCGGTGAACTTCACGTCAAGGGTCGGTACGCCGACGATGTCGGCGTCGGTGGCCAACGCCTGAGTGGTCCATGCGCCCATGGTGCCGGGCGTGTCATAGGGCGCCGTCGTGTTGGGGGGCAGGCTGCCGGACGGGATCTGGCCCTCCAGGCCTGAGACCTCGGAATAGGAGCCGAAAGCACCTAGCCCGGGGTTGCTCCAGGACACCGAGCCCGGCTTGACGTCGCCGGGAGTGGCGACGAGGTCACCGGCGCCGGACAGGTAGTACTCGCGTTGCGCCCCCACGGGATAGGACGATGCGCTGCCGTATGCCGGTGCGGCCGTCCCGGTGTATTTCACCCAGTCCCGGAAGTAGCTGAACGCCGGTCCGGTCGGAGCGGCCTTGACGTCCTTGAGGTAGTGGTCGAACCAGTTCTTGATCCGCAGCCCGAGGTACGTGTCCTCGATGTTCGCGCCGGAGAGGTCGAGCTCGCCCGGGGCGGCGCCGCTGTTTCCGTTCATACCGCCGGAGTGGCCCCAGGACTGCCACGCCATCGAGACTGGCACCTTGCGGGCTCGCAGGCCCTCGTATGTCGCGACGGCCTCCTGCAGGTTGAACAACGTGTCGTTTTGACCTTGGATCAGAAAGGTCGGCACCCGGACGCGGTCGAGGTAGTGGCCGACCGAGACCCGGTCGGTCAGCGCGTAGGTCTGCGCCGTGGGGTAGCCGAGGGTATCCAGGGTCGCCTTCGCCTGGCACGCCTGGATGACGAAGTTGGGGCAGCCGACCTCGCGGGTGGGATCGATGCTGGCACCCTGGATGCCGTCGGCGATGCCAACACCGAAGAACAGCGAGCTCCAGCCGATCTTCTCCGTGCCAGGTGTCTGCTCGGCGTAGGTCACCCCGCTCGACTTCGCGGTGTTATTCGGTGCCAAGGAGTAGCGCAGGTCGTTCCACGTGATCAGTGGCACCAGTGTGTCAACGCGCGGATCCATTGCGGCAGTGGCGAACTGGATCTGGCCGCCATAGGATCCGCCGATCATGCCGACGCGCGGGTCGTGCACCGCCGCGTTGTCCAGCTTGCTGAAGTCCACTGTCAGGCTGCCTGACCCGCCAGGGGCGCCTGCCACGTCGGAGGAGGCGTACGCCGCGCTGCCGCCGCCACCCAGGAACGTCACCAGGTGTGAGGCAGCTACGCCATCGACGGCCGGGTCGTCCAGGGAGATCTTGCATCCTGAGTTGGGGAACCCCAGACCCGTGTAGGAAAGGACGGCGTACCCGCGCTGGGCGAACGCCCGCCCCAGACCTGACTGGTCGCCCTTGGAGCCACCGAATCCGTTGGTCGTCAAGATGGTGGGTACCCGGTTGGCGCTCGAGGCGGTGTGCGGCTTGTACAGGTCGGCGTCGATGACACAGGTCTGCGGGCGGCCTTGGTCATCCAGACCGGCAGGCACCGTGAACGACAGCCCGGTGTAGGTGTCGACGGCTCCCAAGTCTGTGGCCCCGACAGCCGTGGCCATCCCTGTGGCAGGTGTCAGCAAGGCCGCTGCAATCACGGCGACCGACGTGCCGGCCAGGGTCATCGAGAACGAGCGAAGCATGGCGCGTACCTCCGTTGGTGTTGAAAGCACAAAGAGATCGGACGGGGGGGGTTGCGTCGGGCTGAGCTGACCCCTGCCAGTGCGAGCCCGGCAGGGGTCAACTCAGGGCGCCACAAGGGTGCAGATCTTCACGCCGAGCGCGCTGATGGTGCAGATCTGCTGAGTGAGCGGTTGCGACGGCAACCCGGACGGTGTCGAGCTCTGGCTAGAGGGAAGCGAGGGCAGGGGGAGTGGCAGGGCCGGGCCGGGCGGTGGCGGTGACGTGGGCGGGGTGGTCGCCGGCGCACTGGTGCTGACAGCGGGCTCTTGCCCGGTCGGTGAAGTCGAGCGGGAGACCGGTTTGCCCTTCGCCGGTGGGGCGTTCTTGGCCGCAGTGTTGACGGCATCAGCCTTGGACGGGGCCGGATTGGCGGCGGGCAGGTCCGAGGCCGGCAGGGCGCCGACACCGTGGCGATACGCGTCGGCGATGGCGGTCACCGTCCGGACGTAGGAGTCAGAAGGGTTGTAGCGCATGATCGCGGCGCGAAGGTCGCCCGGACGGGTGAGATCTCCGTGGCCGGAGCAGAGATAGACCGCGGTCGCGGCTGCGGCGTCGAGCATGTCCTGCGGGTTCTTGACTCCGCGTCCAGCGGCGTCGACACCGACGACGCGCCACGTGCTGGGAATGAACTGCATCGGGCCTACGGCCCGGTCGTAGGTCGTGTCCCGGTCCCACAGGCCGTGGTCGGTGTCGGTGATCCGAGCGGTCCCGTTCGTTCCGTCCAGTGGGATACCGATGATGCCCGGCTGGGCGACGCCGGCTGCGTCGAGATGGTTCCCGCCGAAGCGGGCGTGGTCGCTCTCGACTCGCCCGATTGCGGCCAGCAACGCCCAGTCAATGTGGCAGGCAGGGTCGGCTGCACCGACCAACGTGGCACTTCGGCGGTAGGCCTCGAGGGCACGACTCGGGATGCCCATACTGTCCAGGGCAACGAGGGTCGAGCTGCCGGGCGCGGTGCCCGCGGGCAGCACCAGTCCGGGTGCCCCCTGTGTACCTGCACCGGTCGGGACGGCGGGCATAGCCATTGCGGTGCCGGGCACGACGATCGCGGGCGAGGCTTTCGAGGCGGACACACTCTTGACGCCGCCTGCGGGGGAGGCCAGGGCGATGCCGCCACTGATCAACGCGATGGCCGGAATGGTGGCGCAGGCTTTGCGCCAAGGCAATGTGATGGTGCGGGCTTGACGGTGACCTCCACGATGACTTCCACGGTTCGACATGCGTTCCTCCTTCGGTGGCATCACGTTTCAGACGGTGCTCCTTGTTCGGAAAACGACGAAGCGCGACAGAGGTCACGAAACCCGGAAGGTCGCAGGGTCCTGTCGGTGTCGCCGGTGCCCCAATGCCGCAGCTGCTTCGGTAGGCTGACGAGGCTGGATAAAATGTGAGGACTTGGTCGCTCGCGCCTACCCAGGGGATTGGTGTGCACGGTCGCACTCAAGGGTCAGGAAGGGGATGCTCGCTGGGAGGTAGCGGTACCGCGCGGAGTACCGCCCGAGGTGGACCATCCTCCGACTGAGGAGAAGGTCCCCGGGGCCGCAGACACGATGTGCTGGCTGACAACCTTCCGGGCGCAGCGCAGGGACGCAAGGCTTCACCCCGCGATGGGTGCGGAGTCGTTGTCTCGGACGGCACTCTTGCCGATATTGATCAGTGCCCCGGCCACAACCGCCGCGAGGAGCAGGACCCGAGAGTGAGTCCCGACAGCGAACCCTGAAACGGGAAGACGCGGACCATGTTCCTGGTCACGGGTACGCAACTGCGGCGACGCTGCCGATCCCTGCCTGTTCAACGTCCGGGCAGCCACCATCGGTGACCCTCAGCGACGATCTAGGGACACGAACGGACCTCGACCAACGCCGTAACCTCTCCCCAGTCCCATCGTTGAACCACCATCAACTGGTCTTCAAACGAAGGGTCGCTCATTGTGCATCACGACGACGTCGGATCAGGCAAGCGCCGCTGTCACCGCGGCTTCGGCGCATATGCGCTCACCGGGATCGGGACGGCCCTGCTGCTCGGGACGGTGCTGATGGGCAATGCGCAGGCTGCATCAGCCGGCGCCGGCCCGTCGGCCGGCGACGTGCTAAGCCACCCATACCGACACGGGGTCGTGCAGACCCTCGGGACGAATCTTCCCGGTCTGGCAGGGCTGAACAACCTTCAGTACGCCGGGGGCACCGCTGGGGTAGGAGTCACTACCGGGGCACCCCGGGTCTACCTGGTGTTCTGGGGGTCCCAATGGGGCACCGCAGGAACCGACGCCAACGGCTACACCACCCTGACCGGCGACTCCCAAACCAGCGCAGCGCGACTGCAGGGCTTCTTCAAAGGCCTTGGCACAGACGCCGAATCGTGGTCCGGGGTGATGACCCAGTACTGCGAGGGTGTTGCCGCCGGCGCGACCTCGTGTCCTTCGGGCGGCTCGCACGTGGGATACCCGGCCGGCGGTGCGCTCGCCGGCGTCTGGCTGGACCCATCGGCCGCCGCACCGGCCCAGGCCACCGGAAGCCAGATCGGCGCCGAGGCCGTCAAGGCCGCCGGGCACTTCGCCAACACCACTGCCGCGTCGAACCGGAGCGTGCAGTACGTCGTGTTGTCACCGCCCGGCACACACCCGGACGGTTTCAACACCACCGGGAGCCAGTTCTGCGCGTGGCATGACTACACCGGCGACACGTCGCTGACCGGCGGTGCGCCGAGCTCCTCATACGGCCCGTTGGCATTCACCAACGAGCCCTACGTGACAGACGCCGGGTCCAGCTGCGGAGGGAACTTCGTCAACTCCGGGCCGGGCGGCGTTGCCGATGGCGTGACCATCGTGGAGGGTCATGAGTACGCCGAGACGATCAGCGACCAGTACCCCGCCGGCGGCTGGACGGATATCACGGGCAATGAGAACGGCGACAAGTGCGCCTGGATCAACTCCGGGCAGGGCGCGGCGCAGAACATACAGCTGACCACCGGCAGCTACCCCGTGCAGTCCACCTGGGCCAACGACTTCAACGGCAACTTCGGTGGCTGCGAGATCGGGCACGCCACCATGCGGTGACCCCCAAGGCGTGCCGGCAGGTCACCGTGGAGCACGCCGCCCGGGGACAACCCCTGCGAGGCATCGACGAGCATAAATGGCCCGGCAGCCGATCGGCAGAAGTCATCGAGCCTCCACACCCGGACGCCCTTCTGGCGAGGTATCCGCCTCCCAACGGGTCCTCGGCCGCGAGGACCTAATGTCCTACGCGAGGCCAACCAGCTCTGCGACCTGGTCCAGGTCCGCTCCGGCCAGGGCGGGCATCACGATCTGCCCCACATCTGGCCGTGATGGTACCGGGAGACGGCGTGCGTGCCCGCCGGGCAGTGTGGCCATTCGGAGCACTCCTTCCCGCTCACCCAGCAAGGCGGGTGCCTAGCCACTCCACGGAACGCTCACCCCGCAGGACCACCTTGCTCCGCCGAATCAAAACGACCGACGGTGGCTAGGAGAAGGCTTGGTACTGCCCGCGTGGCGAACGGACACCGGACTCATCTGAGCCGAGTTCGGTGTCCGTAGGACGATCCGCTTGTGACACAAACGCGCGCTGTATTCGGCGTTAGAAGAGTGTGTTGTCGGGGGCGTGATCGGTCGTCCCGTGTCTGGTCCTCTGATGTCTGCGAGTCAGAGGTACCTGCTGTCGGCAGATTCCGTAGCGTCATCGTCCGTCTGCTTCCGTGGTGACACATCCGAGGATTCTGGGCAGAGGTTTCTCCCCATCTGGCAGCTGCGCTTCTGACGTCGGGGGACCATTGACTCTATCCACAGGGTCGAAACGGCATGCGATTGTTGTGGTGTCAAAGAGATCTCCAGACGGACGCGAAGGGGTAGCCGAGATGAAGACTTCGCTCGACAAGAAACCCGCCCGACTTCTGACAGCCGCTGACCTATGTGACCGTTGCTCGGCTCGTGCGGCGGTCGAGACTGCGTTGCTGCAGGGCGGTTCGCTGCTCTGGTGCGCCCATCACTTCGGCTTCTTCGAGGACGGGCTGAACGCCGTCGGTGCCACCATCCTGGTGGACGAGCGGCGCCGGTAGCCGATCGTCAGCTGGGACGAGGACGCCGCCATGTGAAGAGGAAGGGCTGCCGTGAAGGATCGGGACGTCGGTGGTCTACTTCACCGGTTGGTCATTGGGTGGGGGCAGCGTCGTACCGTCGCGCAAGGTGATGGGTCCGACCGCGGCCGACGAGGCGACTGGTGGCGGTGGGACCGGTGTTGGCGTGGGCGCCGGTGTGGGCGAGGTGGGTTGGCTGAGGGTGGCACCGAACGCGGGCGGTGGCGGGACGGATGCGACTGGCTCGACGAGATCGGCCAGGGCCACGGCGTCGTCGAGGCGCGCCACGCCGAGGGCGGGTAGGCCGAGCAGGTCGAGAACGGTTTTGCCGATGCTGACGTGGGAATTCCAGCGGCTGTCGATACCTGGTTTCACGCGGCCACCGAACATGAGCAGCGGCACCCGAGGTCCGTAAGCCAGCTGCACCCCGTCGGGGGTGTGCTCGACGTTCGGGGTGACGACGTGGTCATCCCAGCCGCCCCAGTCATCCCAG
>PKWT01000116.1:0-1367 GCA_003132125.1 Micrococcales bacterium
TCGTCGTCATCCTGCGGTGCCGGCACCTGGCCCCGTCGAACCTGAGCCCCCAGCTTCGTGCCTTCCTCGACAACCAGGGCGTAGGCCGAGATGTGGTCAGGCCCGAGGTCGATGGCGGCGTCCAGGCTCGTGCGCCAGTCCTGCAACGACTCCCCCGGCGTGCCATAGATCAGGTCGACGCTGACCTTCAGCCCGGCGGCTCGTGCGGCCACCACCGCCTTGGCCACGTTGTCCGGGTCGTGGGTGCGTTCCAGCGTCGCCAGCACGTGCGGCACGGCCGACTGCATGCCGAAGCTGATCCGGGTGAACCCGCCAGCGGCCAACGCCTGCAACGACGCCGGAGTGACCGAGTCCGGGTTGGCCTCGGTAGTCACCTCAGCGCCGTCGGCCAGACCAAAACGCGTTCGTATGCCGTCCAGCACCCTGACCAGGTCGGCAGCCGCCAGAACGGTTGGGGTGCCTCCGCCGAAGAAGACGGTCGCCACCGGCGGAGCGGCTGGGCCCAGCACCCGGACGGCCAGCTCGAGCTCACGCAAGGCGACGTCGGCGTACGTCCCCACGCTGGCGCCGTCGACGCCGAGCTCGGTCAACGTGTAGGTGTTGAAGTCGCAGTAGCCACAACGCACCGTGCAGAACGGGACGTGGACGTAAACACCGAAAGGCGCCGTCCCCAGGGTCTTCAGCGCGTTGGCCGGAAGCTCTCCTGACGGCGGGGCAGGTTCACCCTCGGGCAAGGCACTCGGCATACATCCATCCTCGCAGGGATCCGAGCCCACGGGACCACGGACGAGGTCAGCCGGAGTGGGTCAGCAGGGCGGGTTCGTTCCAGTCAGTGGAAACCGATCAGAACTGCGTCGCGACCGGCGTGTCGAGGCCGACACGCCGGTACGCCGAAAATACTTTGCCACACCCCTTGCGGACCGTCACGAGACCGGCGTAGAACTCTCACTACGCCCTCGGAAACGGGAGCGGGATCGGATGGAAATCAGGTTCTTGACCAGTGGGCTTGCCTGCTGGAACCGCCAGGTGAAGCGAGCGGAGAGAGCCAGCGAACCACCGTGAGATTGTCGGCCTTCATTGCCGATGATCAACCGCAGGCCCCGGAGACTCATACTCCCCGGGGCCTGCACCTTTGTTGGGGCAACCTCAGTGGGGGGCCGCTTCAGTCCGGGCTGCTTCAGTGGGGAGCTGTTTGTTCCCAACGAGATCCGCGCCGATCCTCGGGCCCAAGGCGAGTCGGGCGGCAGGGAAATGCGACTTCACCGGCGTGTCGAGGCCGACACGCCGGTCCGCCGAAAATACTTTGCCAGACCCCTTGCGGACCCTCGCCACACCGGCGTAGAACTCTCACTACGCCCTCGGAAACG
>PKWT01000116.1:1432-3187 GCA_003132125.1 Micrococcales bacterium
TAGTTCAGCCGGGGCTAGTTAAGTCGGGAGCTATGGTTTCCCACCGAAGTCAGTGTTCCCACCGAAGTCGCAGGTGTGCTAGCGCAATCGACGGAGGGCATCGTCGTTGGCAGCGGGCACAATCGGTCCATGATTGATCACCTGTCGATCCAGTGTTCAGACGTCGGCGCCAGCGCCCGGTTCTATGATGCGGTCCTTGCTCCTCTGGGCGGCCACCGCATCATGGACTTCGGGGAGGTCATTGGCTACGGCACCGAAGCCCCCACCTTCTGGCTTGGCGGTCACGAGACCGGCGAAGGTTTCAGGGAGTCGCACATCGCCTTTCAGGCACCGTCGCGAGACGCGGTCAATGCGTTCTTCGATGCGGCGGTCGCTGGTGGGGCAGAGATCCTGCACGAGCCGCGGGTCTGGCCGGAGTACCACGAGTCCTACTACGGGGTGTTCGTCCGCGATCCCGACGGCAACAACGTCGAGGCCGTCTGCCACGTCCCTGGCTAGCTGGCCAATGGGCAGGTCCGGACCTCGTGCCCTGCTTGCCCACGTGCCCTGCCGAATGGGTCGATGGCGCTTGTGTCGATGGCGCTAGTCCCGCCGGACCTCGAGGTCGTAGATGGCGCGGCCGGACGCAAGCCCCTTCTCCTCGAACCGGGTCATGGCCCGACCCTTGAAGCGCGGGGCGAAACCGGGTCCTCCGGCATACGGGTTGGTCAGCGAGCCATGTGCGTCGAGCACCTCGCGCATCTGTTCCGCGTAGTCCAGCCAGTCGGTAGCCAGCCGCAGCGTCCCTCCCTGGGCAAGGCGGGATGCGGCGAGCTCGGCAAAGACCGGGTTGACCAACCGTCGCTTGTGGTGACGCGCCTTGTGCCAGGGATCGGCAAAGAAGACCCAGATCTCGGCCACGCTCGCGGAGGTCAACATGTGCTTGAGCACCTGCACCGCGTCGGCGTCCACCAGCCGGACGTTGGTGAGGTCGTGTTGGACGATCTTGGCCACTGTCGCGGCCAGGCCGGGGCGGTAGACGTCAACGGCCAGAAAGTTCGTGCCGGGATGGGCCTGTGCCGCGAACACAACGGCATCGCCGGTGCCCGAGCCGATCTCGACGACCAGCGGGGCCTCCCTGCCGAAGTCCCGCATCGCATCGAGGAGAAAGCCGGCTGCCACCGAGGTGGTTGCCCGCGCTCTTGGCACGTCGATCATCAACCGCTTGCGGTGTTCGTCCCAGGTCCGCTGCATGGTGGGGCCGAGCCGGTGGTCGCGGTGGACGAACGAGACCGACCGACGCTGGAAAGGCCCTGCCAGGATGCTCGCCACTGCAAGGTCGCCCTCCCCCGCCGGCTTGCTGCCCACTGGCGGCTCGGTGTCTGCTGCCGACCTCAGGTCGACGGCCGGGATGCTTTCCATGGCGGAGCTACTTCTTGGTCCGGTCCCCGCCGGACGCGGCATCGTTGGACAGCGCGGCGATGAAGGCCTCCTGAGGCACCTCGACCCGGCCGACCATCTTCATCCGCTTCTTGCCTTCCTTCTGCTTCTCGAGCAGCTTGCGCTTGCGCGAGATGTCACCGCCGTAACACTTGGCCAGAACGTCCTTGCGCATTGCGCGGATGGTCTCGCGGGCGATGATCCGGGCGCCGATGGCGGCCTGGATCGGCACCTCGAACTGCTGGCGCGGGATGAGCTCACGCAGCTTGGACGTCATCATCAGGCCGTAGGCGTAGGCCTTGTCCTTGTGCACGATCGAGCTGAAGGCGTCGACCG
>PKWT01000019.1 GCA_003132125.1 Micrococcales bacterium
CCCGTTAACGACCTACTTCGGGCCAGTCAGCTCGGTGTTCGACTTCGCCACCTTCGGTGTCATGCTCTGGGGTCTTCACTCCAAACCGGCACTCCCCCCCCACCGCAAGCACACTCTCTTGGTATCCAGCCGCTACCAAGCGGCTTCTCCGCTGCCCTTGCCGGCATGGTCGCCAGCTACCTTGGCCTGATCGAGTTCGGCAAACTTAGCTTCTGCAGTGCCGGACAAAGCGCAGGCCCCCACCGGCCAGCCAGCCGGTGAAGGCCTGCCTCCCAGCCCCCCCACAGGGGGACTTGTTAAGCCTGAACGGGTGGGTTGGACGAACCCAACTCGGCATCCGGTGCGACCCGCCGCAGGTGGGCGAAGCCGAGCAGCGAGAGCAGGAGCATGATCGCGGCACCGACGAACGCGCCGATCCCGGCGATGCCGGCGATGCGACCCATGGTGCCGAAGGCGTAGGCGTTGAGCAGCAGGCCTCGCAGGGTCTCACCCTTGAACATTGTCGCGACCTGGCCTGCCAGCTTGGTGTCGTCGGGGGCGGCCTGGGCCTTGGTGCTGAGCTGGGCGTAGGTCAGACCACCGCCGATCCCCTTGAGGTGCACAGCGATGAAGTGGTCGGCGTAGGCCTCGGCCTGGTCACCGGTGAGAAGCTGCTGACCGGCGTACTTGTTGAGGAACGGGCCGATCTCTGGGCTGGCCGTGGCCTCACCCTGCGGCGGGAAGAAGATCTGCTGCTGGCTGAGCTGGGTCTTGACTTGGTCGCTGACGAAAGAGCTCGCCCAAGTTAGCAGACCCCCCGAAACGAGCAGGACTGCTGCCAGGACTAGCCCAAAGCTGGTGAGTAGGGCATCGAAAGTCTTGCGTCGCATCGTCATCCACTTCCGTGAGAGCCAACCGGTCACATTCCCGCCGGCCTGAATGGTCGAGATTGTCCTACCCGCCGCCTGAACTTCGTTGACGGGCCGCATGATCGCCAGGCGACGATCATGGATTCATCATGGTGCACGCGCCCAGGGTTCGCCAGCGACTCGCCGGTCAAGTGCGATGCGCTGGCAAGTGCAGGTGTGCCGCTGGCGCCGCGATTCACGTCAGTTGTGTGACTTGAGCACCATTCGGAGCATCTTGAGGTTCACGATTCCGAAGCGCACGACTTGTAGGGGAAGGTTGGTGCGCATCCGCACCGTGTGCGCCGTTGGCATGGGCGCGGTCGATGCGGCGAGGTTGTCAGGGAACACGCGACCAGCCGGTGTCTGTGGCTGGTCGCGGTCGCCACCTGGGGTGGGCTGTTTTGCGCTCATCGGTGTCGCCCTCCCGGGGATGTCGTCATATCGCTCATTCCGGCACCAGAAACCACCCGGGTCGACCCTTCGCCTTGTAGATGAACATCAGGTGCAGCATGTGCTTGATCCAGTGCCCTGCGAGACCGATCTCCCCTGTCGTCTCCCTGAGGCTGCGGCCGTAGCCTGGATACTTCACGTAGTCGGGCACCACGGGGAACATCGTCATCGACGCCGCGGTTCCCTTGCGGAACCCTGCGCCCGCTGAGGCGACGCAGGCCGCACCCATCTCGGCCATCGAGGCCGTATGGGTCGGCGTCGTGGCGCCTTTCTGGATCATGTCGGCGATGCTGCGCGCGACCTGGCGACCCATGAGCCCTGAGGGCATACCGGTTCGCGGCGGTGCCGGCGAGATGACGGTCCCCTTGGCGTTTGTCCGTGGCCGCGAGATCGGGTGCGGCGGCGCAAAGGCGATGCCGATGCCGAACAGGTTCGGATACTTGGGCGTCACATACGTCCGAGGCCAGTCCTCGGCACGCCATTCCTCGAACGGCTTCGCGGTGTAGTTGGCGTCGACCTTGAGGAATCCGCTCGGGGCGAAGACGTCCGAGGTGATCTCATCGCCGTGGCGGTCGAACGCCTGCAGGTCCGCGCCCCGGAAAGGCGGCAGCAGCATCGCGAAGTCGAAGTCGAGTGTCCCCTCATCACCATCGAGGGTCTCGTAGTAGAGCCGGCCCTCCTCGACCTTCTGCACGTGCGCCTTCGAGAGAGCCTTGACGCCGCGCTCCTTGAAGAGCGACTCGGTCCAGAGCTGGCTCGTCGTCACGAATCCGTTCTGCTTGAACGACATCCCACCGACACCGAAGTCACCGAGCTCGTACTCGTTGGTGAGGTAGATGATCTCGGCACGCTCGCGCAGACCGCGCGCCCGCAGCTCGTTCTCGACGTTGAAGGTGTACTCGAATGCTGCACCCTCGCACGTGCAGGTACCGTGCCCGACCCCAATCACCAGAGTCTGGCGCTCCCCACGTTCGAGCTTGCTGATGACCTCGGCGAACGCATCAGCGGTGAGCTCGGCATGTTTGGCGGTGCACACCGACAGGGTGTGGCCATCCGGGCCGAGCCCGGAGGTAGCCGCGAAGTTGAGCTTCGGCCCAGTCGCGTTGATGAGGTAGTCGTACTCGACCCGCTCCCTCTCTCCGTCACGGGCTGCCCCCGTGTACACGACGTCCACCGAGCCGCGTGTCTGGTCGCCGTCACCCTCAGGGTGAAGGGCCACCGCTTTGGCCTGACGGAAGTCGATGCCCTTCTTCGCGTAGACCGGGGCCAGCGGGAAGGTCACCTGGCGCGCAGTCATCCGCCCGACACCGACCCAGATGTTGGACGGAATCCAGTTCCAGTCCGCGTTGGGCGAGACGACGACCACCTCATGGGTCGCGTCCAGCATGCGTCGAAGGTGCAT
>PKWT01000023.1 GCA_003132125.1 Micrococcales bacterium
GGGATCGTTCAACTTGCCCATGACGTGGCCAAGCCCGTGAGTAATGGCCTTCTTCTCGTTGCGGCGCGCCATATTGGCGCCCGCAGCCGTGCAGATCTTCTGTGGCACTGGCTGGTTTCTCCTACTTTAGACAACAGAACAGCGGGTGAGTGGTCCGGACTCGATCGCTCGCGGGTCACAAGATGANNCGGTGCGCTTGGGGCCCTTGCGGGTGCGCTCAATTGCCGTGGTGCGCGGATCGCGCACTAGAGGACACGACCTCGACGAATGCCCTGGAGAGACCAGCACCACCTCAACCAGCCGCGGGGAGGGTGCAGGAACAGATGCTCGTGAGCCGACTGGTTAGCGTACACGCGATCCGCTTCGCGGCGGTCCTGCGCGCGATGCGAGCAGAGCCCGACCCTCTGGTGCGTCGCCGCAGGCGGTTCCCCACCGGCCGATTACGGCTGATGTGTGCGACGTGGCGATCTTGGCGGCATGCGTGCACGGCCTTGACTACGCAGTCAGTCTCTGATGGCGTCAGTCCTGACCACCGAGGAGGTCACAATGGCCGGATTCGAGGCAACCGCCCGCACAGAAGTAGCCGCCCCGCCCGAGCGGGTGTGGACCGCAATGACCGACCCAGACCAGGTCGCCCAGTACATGATGGGATCGCGCGTGGAGACCGACTGGCTTGCCCGCCGGCGTCAGTAGCGCGGGAGCGTAACCAGGACGAGGTCCGCAATTCAGGCATGAGCGAGCGTTTCGTCGGGGCCGGCCCCCTGCGTCCTTCTGGGCGATAGGACGCATCCGCTCATCGGCTACGAGAGGAAGTATTTCGCCGCCTCACAGGCGGCCAGATCCGAGATCACGAGCACCGCCCCCTGCTGGATTGCAGCGACAGTGGTGAGCAGCAACGCATCACCCTCGCCCGCCTGATCCTCAAGAGTCCGTCAGTCATCCGTGCCGACGAACCCACCTCAGCGCTCGACCACCGAGCCGGACTCATCGCATGCGCGACCCCAACCAGGCGATCGCGCGCTGGGCGGCAAGCCGGTGCCGGCCAGGAACGGCCGCGAGCCGCTCGGTGATCACGGCGACGTCGGCCAATCGAGCGTCGAGCAGTGCTGCGACGAAGTTCTGGTCCTTCTCCCGGAGTGCACACAGCTTCGCGACGCAGAGGTCCTCCTTGTCCAGACACCATCCGGTGAACACCGGCTCGCCCGAAGGCGCAGCCGTGTTGGCGTTCTGCACCTTGATGAGCCGCTCGCGCCAGCGATCTGGCAGCACAGAGGTCTCCAGGTCGACCCCGTCGATGCTGAAGCCGTGGAGTTCCTCAAACGGCGAGAACTCACCGGCGACGCCCTCGATCAGGTCAGCCAGACGGGCGGTCTCCGCGTTGTCATCGGCGATCGGAAGGATGTCGACCTCGACGGACATCGTGGCCTCGGCTGGGAGGTCCTCCTCCCGATAGGTGCCGAGAATTGACTGGGACCCCACCACGATCACGGCCGGCGCCCCGATGATCTGGCAGGCGGTCCTGATGGCGTGTTCGAGCTGGTCGCGCCGCATCAGAGCGCCAACCCAAGGACCTCGGAGCGTTCGCCCTGTGACAGCAGTCCCGCCATCGGCGAGACCTCGCGCATCTGCACCGAGTCGACGTCGAGCCCGGTCAGGACACGACGCAGGCCCGAGTGGTCACCGCGTTCGATCAGGTCCTGCCACCGGTCGAGGTTGCGCAGGTGGGGCTGCCCCTTGACGTTGACACGCAACCGACTCAAGTTCCGAAGTATCGTCGGTCGCCACTGCTGAAGCGTCGAAGGACTCAGGTGCGTTGAGAGCTGACGGTGCAGGCGCCACGAGCGTTCCGGCGAACGGCGCAGGTCACTCTTGACTGGCCGCCGGACCACCTCCAGGCGATAGCCCATGCAGGACAGGAGCCGCTCGAGCATGTCGTCGCTCATCTGCACCCGCCCCGAGATGAACGCGCTGATGCTGGGCTGGCGCACCCCACTGATCCGGGACAACTCGGACTGGGTGGTGCCGGTCTCCAACATCACCCCATGGAGCAGCTCGCCACGAAGGAACATCCCTAAATTATAGCATCGCTTGCTATAGCACCGTACGCCCGACAACGGTCGTGCAGGATGGTGGGCATGATCGTTCGCCTTGCCCACAGGTGGAGCCGGACAAACGGGCCGCGGTCTTGTCATGTGATGCGCCCTTGCTGGAGCCCGTACACACACAGTACGACCAAACGTGAGCAATACCAACGGTTTACACCACTATCAACAACCACCAGCGACCCAGGCAATGACCTCGCGGTTAAGTGGTCCGGCGGTTCCGGCGTGCGTTCTGCACAGGTCGTCCCCGCAAACAAGCCTTCGGACGACGCATGCGATTGCGTCCCTTGGAGTGGTGTAACTACTGGCCCGTGATCTTGGTGACGGGTGTCGGTCACCAAGATGTGCGGGCCACCGCGTGAGGCTTTGTGAGAACCAGCCATGGAACTCACGAAAAGGACTCACACGATGACCCTGAACCAGTCTGCCTTGCTCGAACTCACCGACGTATTGCGCACCGCCGACGGCGGCCAGGTGATGCGTCTCATGCTGTCGGCGATGCTGCAAGCCTTGGTCGATGCGGAGGCGACCGCGCACATTGGCGCCAACCCCTACGAGCACACACCAACACGGACGACCCAACGCAACGGCACCCGCGAGAAGACCGTCTCGAC
>PKWT01000017.1 GCA_003132125.1 Micrococcales bacterium
TACCGGCCGAGCAGGACGGTGCCACCACGGCTCCCCGTTTGATGAGTAATATGTCCCAACGCCGTCGGCCGCGATTGGAAAATATCTCATGAAATATCTCTTTGATTTCAGCCACGCGCATCGTCGTACCCCAATGGAGATGAAGGATCTACTTGGGGGTAAGGGTGCGAACCTGGCTGAAATGACGTCGGTACTCAAGCTACCCGTGCCGCCAGGCTTCACGATTACGACCGATGCCTGTCGTGCCTACCTGACGAGCGGATGGCCCACCGCGCTCGACGATGAACTCACTCGAGCGCGTCAGCGTCTCGAGAAGGCCATGGGCAAGATAATCGGCGATCCCGCGAACCCGCTGCTCGTCTCGGTGCGATCCGGGGCGAAGTTTTCCATGCCGGGGATGATGGATACGGTCCTGAATTTGGGACTTAACGACCGATCGGTCGCTGGTCTCGCGCGCCAGACCAGCGATGAAAGATTCGCCTACGACTCGTATCGTCGCTTCATTGCCATGTACGGGCGAATCGTCTTGGGTCTGAATGGTGAACTGTTCGACGAACGACTCGATGCGGTAAAACGTGCCGCGGGCACTACGTCGGACGCTGAAGTTCCAGTAGAACTGCTGAAGATCCTCGTCCGGGACTACAAAGAAGTCGTCAAGGAGCACACTGGCAAGTCGTTCCCCCAAACGTCGCACGCGCAGTTGCGCGGGGCAATCGAAGCCGTATTTCGCAGTTGGAACGGGCCGCGCGCCATTGCCTATCGAGATCGCGAGCGAATCGCCCACGATCTCGGCACTGCTGTCAACATCCAGGCGATGGTCTTTGGCAACCGAGACAACAACTCGGGCACTGGAGTGGGATTCACGCGCAATCCCGCCACCGGTGCCAAGAAACCCTACGGTGACTTCTTAGTTAACGCCCAGGGCGAGGACGTGGTCGCGGGCATCAGAAATACCGAGCCGCTCAGTGCACTACGGCGCAAGTTTCCCGTCGTTCACGCAGAGCTCCTCACGATCTTTGATCGTCTGGAGCGGCACTACCGCGACATGTGCGACACCGAGTTCACGATTCAGCAGGGCAAACTCTGGATGCTGCAGACCAGAGTCGGCAAGCGCACCGGGAGAGCGGCCCTGACGATGGCGGTTGAGATGACCGGCGAGCCCGCAATCAAGTTGACCCGCCCCGAAGCGATAGGACGAATCAGCGAGGACCACCTCTCCCAGGTTCTGCACCCTCAATTTAAGGGCAATAACTACACCGTGCTGACCAAGGGCCTTGGTGTATCGCCCGGCGCCGCCGTTGGCCGGGCCTATTTCAGCGCCGACGCCGCGGTCGCGGCCGCGGCGCGGGGGGAGCGGGTCATTCTCGTGCGCTCGGAAACTTCTCCCGAAGACGTTCATGGCATGCTCGCGGCCGAGGGAATCCTGACGTCACGCGGTGGAATGGTGAGTCACGCAGCGGTGGTCGCTCGCGGCTGGGGTAAACCAGCGGTGGTAGGTGCTGAATCGGTCCGTATTGCTGGAGATCACGTCGTGGTGGGAGAAACGGCGATTATCGAAGGTGACTGGCTTTCAATCAATGGCACGAACGGGGTGGTGGTTAGAGGACAAGTTGAGCTGGTCTCGGTCAAACCGCCGAAAGAGTTCGCCACGATTCTCGAGTGGGCCGATCATATTCGAGAGGGCGAACTCGGCGTGCGAGCTAACGCCGACACTGGTGCAGACGCGAAGGTGGCCCGGGCCATGGGCGCGGAAGGTATTGGTCTTTGCCGCACTGAACATATGTTCCTTGGAGAGGACCGCCTGGTCACCGTTCGCAGAATGATTCTGGCCTCGGATCCTGAAGAAGAGTTGGCCGCGCTGGAAGAACTTCGCTCGGCGCAACAGCAGGATTTCTACGAAATCCTCGTAGCGATGGATGGACTACCCGTCACGGTCCGATTACTCGATCCCCCGTTGCACGAGTTTCTTCCCTCCACCCATGAACTTGCAATCAAAGAGGCCACGACTGGGCTCAGTGATCAGGAGAAACTGCTCTTCGAGGCTGCCTTGTCGTGGCAGGAAGTCAATCCGATGCTCGGTACCCGCGGCGTGCGCCTCGGTGTTGTCAAGCCTGGTCTCTACGCGATGCAGGTCCAGGCTCTCATGGAAGCCGCCCAACGACGCATCAAGGAAGGCGGCCGGCCGATTCTCGAGATCATGATCCCGCTGACCATCTCGAGGGAGGAACTCGCGCTGGCGCGAGGATGGGTGCTTGACGCCGTGTCCCAAGCCAATGCCAGTGTGACCAAATCGAAGCGGGGTCCTCGGGACCAGATCAACGTCTTGATTGGCACGATGATTGAAACACCGAGAGCGGCGTTGCTCGCCGATCAGATTGCTGAGGCGTCGGATTTCTTCTCCTTTGGCACGAACGACCTGACCCAGATGACGTTCGGTTTCAGCCGCGACGACGTTGAAGGTCGAATCATGAAGCCCTATCTCGAACTCGGACTCTTGAAGCACAATCCCTTCGAAGTCGTAGACGCCGAAGGTGTGGCGATGCTCGTACGCTTGGGGGTGCAAAAAGGTCGCGAAACCAAACCAAAACTCAAGACCGGCGTATGCGGCGAGCATGGCGGCGAACCCGAGTCGATCAGGATTTTCTACGAAGCTGGTGTTGACTACGTGAGTTGCTCACCCTTTCGCATCCCTGTCGCGCGTCTCGCTGCGGCCCAGGCGGTTCTGGCGCGACGCAGCGAATCAGCCGCGCGAATCACCTCGAAGAAATCGTCGACTCCGGCTAAGACATCCAAGAAGAGCGCAACGGTTCGAGTTGTAAAGAAGACTGTGCGCACGAGTCAGCCAGCTCGGCGGCAGGGTTGAGGTAGCCCTGCCACAACTTGTCCCAACTCAGGGTTGGAACGTGTGCTGCGCCGGTCTTGGCGAACGTGATGGAAATTGAAGGGCTCAACGGTGAGTTGGCAACGGTCCGCGTCTGGCATCGCTACTCAACTCAGGTGGCCGCCTAAGCCGGGCTACGACACGATCTACTGCGGAGTGAAGTTGGCGGGTGCGAAGAAGGGCTACAAGGTCTACAACGCCGGACCGAGCAGCTTCTTGGCTTCAGCCCAGATCCAGTCGATCAACGCCGTCATTTTGAAGAAGCCGGCAGCCATCGTCCTCGGTGACGAACGAGGTGGCGAGCGCAGTGAAGTCGGGCATCTCGGTGGTCGAGGTCGTGAGCGCGGTCGATTCCGCCAAGGCGTTGACGTTCGTCAACCCGGACGCCAAGGAGGGGGACAGGCTGCGCGATCCAGTACTTCTCCAAGCTCCTCCCGAAGGGCGGTCAGGTCGCCATCGTCGGCTACGACCCGACGAACGGGGTCGACCAAGCCCGAGTGGCCGCCTACAAGGCAGCTCTCAACAGCGAGTCAAAGTTCGACCTCGTGAGCCCGCAGTACGCCCAGCTCGTCTCGTCACTGCTGCTCGGCATCCAAAGTTGGCGGCCATCCTCGTCAGCTCCGCCGCTAGCGGCCGCTCTCAAGGCCGAGGCCTTGCAAGCTGTCGTCTCGCAGAACTTGCGGGTTGTTGGGAAGGACGCCTTCGACGCCTTCGCCCAGCAGCCGGCAGGCAATTACGTCTCGAGAAGCGTCGTCTCGAAGGAGATCCTCGTGACACAGAAGAACTTCAACACCCCGGTAGTCCAGAGGACCGCCCACGGAGACAGCTGTTGAGACCGTCGTCCCCCCGACACCGTCGATGACCCATCGGGCGTCGACGCCTGGCGATCGGCGCCAGCCACTAGCAAAGGCGCCCTTGTCACGGACCGGCGCTCCTCCGGACAGATCGGAGGAGCGCCGGCCGTGGAAGTGCCCGCTCCAAGCACCTTGGAGGCCAGCACAATGGATCAAGCCCAAACGCCAGTTCTCGTCAACGCGGGGGCTGACCAAGCGCTGCGGAGCCGTCGTGGCTCTCGATGGCGTCGACTTTCAGCTCTATCCGGGCGAGGTCGTCGCGGTCGTAGGCGACAACGGGGCCGGCAAGTCGACCTTCGTGAAGGCCCTCAACGGAGTCGTGAGCTTCGACGAGGGGGAGCTCCTCTTAGGAGGTGAGCGGGTCCGCTTCGAATCGCCCTCGGACGCTCTCCGCCAGGGGATCGAGACCGTCTACCAAGACCTGGCGCTGGCAGGCGACTTGAGTGCTGCTGACAACATCTTCCTCGGGCGGGAGATATTCCAGCCCGGCATCCTCGGGCGACTCCGCCTGCTCGAGAACCGGAAGATGCGGACTGAGGCCGAGACCCTCTTGAAGAGGCTCGAGATCGTGCTGCCCTCCGGCTCGGTCCCGGTCTGCGACCTCTCGGGAGATCAGCGGCAGTGCGTTGCGATCGCCCGGGCCGTGGCGTGGGCCAAGAGGCTCCTCATCCTCGATGAGCCCACCGCGGCTCCCGGTGTCCCCCAGCAACGAGTGGTCCTCGATCTCATCCGGCGAGTGCGAAGCGACCACGTGCCGGTGATCCTCGTCAGCCACAACATGCATGACGTCTTCGAGATCGCCGACCGGATCGTTGTCTTCAGGCGGAGCCGCAACGTGGAGACCTTCAAGACCGGCGAGTGCACGCTCGAAGACGTCGTCGGGACGATCATGGGCGCCCGGGCGTGAACCGAAGGACAGGAGTTGAGAGTGAGGTGGACGTGATGACCGAGACGCGTGCGGTAGAGGAGACGAATGACGAGTCGGCGCGCACCGCTGCCGAGCTGAGCCAGGTCGCGAGGCTCACCCGCCGGAGGCGTCGCCAGCAGATCGGAGCCCAGCTCGGCATCTTTGCCGTCCTGTTCGTTATTTACTTCGGCTTCGTCTTTGCGAGCCCCGGTCTGGTCTTCCTCTCGGCTAGCAGCATCAAGGACATCTTCCTCGCAGCCACCGAGATGATCATCCTCACCGTCGGCGAGACGTACGTCCTGATCGCCGGTGAGATCGACCTCTCGATCGGTTCGACGGTGGCCCTCACCTCGGTCGTCACGGCCAAGGTGATGATGAATCTGAGCACCAGTCTCGGAGTCGGGTGGTCGGTGGTGGCCGGCCTCGTGGCCGGTGTTGGCCTCGGTGGCCTCATGGGCCTTTTGAACGGGGTGATCACCACGCGTGCCAAGATCCCGTCGTTCCTCGTGACCCTCGGCACCTTGAGCATCGGGCTCGGCATCGCCGAGCTCATGACCGGAGGGCAGGACATCGCCGGCGTTCCGCTCAGCCTGCAAACCGACTTCGGAAATGGGGCGGTCGCTGGCATCCCGGACATTGTCGTGCTCGCCCTGGCCGTCTTCCTCGTGGCCGTGGCAGTGCTCCACTGGACGCGCTTTGGTCGCCGGACCTATGCCATCGGCTCTAACAGCGAGGCCGCCAAGCGGGCCGGAGTCCCGGTCCGCCGCCATGTGGTCCTCATCTTCGTCGTCATGGGGATGTTGGCCGAGCTGACCGGCTTCGTCGAGGTGTCCCGCTTCGGATCGACTGACATCGGTGGTCATGCCACCGATGCCCTGACGGCAATAGCGGCTGCCGCCATCGGCGGCATCAGCATCTACGGGGGTCGGGGCAGGATGTGGCCGACGCTCGGCGGCGTGCTCATCCCGACCACGATCGAGACCGGACTGATCGTCATGGGCGTCGTACCCTTCTGGGAGGTGGTGGCTGTCGGCTGTCTGATCATCATCGCCGTCGGCGTGGACGGCCGCCGTCGCTCGGCCTCGATGCGGACCTCGCAGTCAGCGCGCCCGGAGTGGCCAGAGATGCCACCTCNNAGGCCACCGAGAAGGAGAGTGGCGCACCGGCGCTGCCCCTCGAGGGCATCACGGTTCTTGATTTCAGCCAATTTCTCGCCGGCCCGGGGTCCATGGAGCGGATCGGGCTCGGCTACCGGAGCGTGAGTCGTCACGGCTCCAAAGGGGGCCGTCCCTGTATGCGTCTCCATCGCCGACTACACCGCTTCCTGCCAACTCCACCCTCGGGGTGAGCACCCTGTTATTGCGGCGGGAGCAGACGGGCCTCGGCGGACTGGTGGAGACGAGCCTGCTCGAGGGGATGCTCGATCTGCAGTTCGAGAACTTGAGCGCTTATCTCAACGAGCTCTCGGTCGAGCGGAGCCGCAGGTTCGGAGCCCATGCCTTCCTGCCCCGCCCCCTATGGGATCTACCCGACAAGGAGCGGGTACCTTGCGATCGCCATGGCGTCGGTCAGCGCCCTTGGGAGGTTGCTCGGCCTCGAGGAGCTCGAAGCCTACGAAGAGCCCTCCTCCTGGTGGAGCGAGCGGGACGAGGTTGAAAGGATCCTCGCCGCCCGCTTCGAGACAGACGGCGCGCTGCTTAAGAGCGAGGCCGGAGCGCCGCGGCGACGAGAGCGTCAAGGGAGCCGCCGAGGCCTGGACCGAGCTCGGGCACTGACCGCTGGAACTGGCCGACCCGCTCGCTGCAGGACTTCGCGGATCAGCCGCTCGAGAGCCTCGTGTTCCTACAGCCTTCTCGTGATCGACGCCCCACATCCCCCGGGCGGCCAGAGTGGATCACTTGCTCCATCTCGACGGCACGGGACACGACAAGGAATTGTGGCTCCTCGCCGAGCAGTCTCTCGGCCGCTGCCATCCGAGCTACTTGCACGACGAGTACCAGCTCGGTGACGTTGTCCACCTTGGCACTGCTAACAACTGCATATCCGCACCTCCAACATGATTGAGGCCACCTTCGCCACACTGCGTCACCGTACCAAGCGAGTGAAGGGC
>PKWT01000211.1:0-1349 GCA_003132125.1 Micrococcales bacterium
GGATCGACATCGACCAGGCCCGGCTGCTGGTGTACAAGACGGCATGGCTGATCGACCGGTACGGGGCGAAGGGGGCGCGCACCGAGATCGCGGCGATCAAGGTCGCCGCACCAGCGATGGCTATCGCGGTGATTGACCGTGCGATCGAGGTGTTCGGCGGTGCGGGTATCAGCGACGACACGCCGCTCGCATACTTCTACGCGTGGGCACGGGCCCTGCGCATTGCCGACGGTCCCGACGCCGTCCACCGCCGCTCGATCGCCCGCGAAGAGCTCAAGCGGGAACGTCCGTTTGTCGGTTGACCCTGCCCCTGACGTAGACGCCCTTCGCCTCCCTTTAGGAGAAATCGTGACCAGTTCGGTGATCATCGCAGGAGCACGCACCCCCATCGGCCGCCTGCTCGGCAGTCTGTCCGGTCTGAGCGCCACCAACCTCGGGGCCATCGCGATCCGCGAGGCCCTCGCCCGTTCCGCCATCCCCGCCACCGATGTTGATGCCGTGATCATGGGTAACGTCGTCCAGGCCGGTGTCGGGGCCAACCCTGCGCGTCAGGCGGCGGTCGAGGGCGGCATCGGTTTCGAGGTTCCGGCGACGACGCTGAACAAGTTGTGCCTTTCGGGGTTGAGCGCGATCGCGTACGCCGACCAGCTGATTCGCCTGGGCCAGCATGAGGTCGTGGTGGCTGGCGGGTTTGAGTCGATGACCAACGCCCCGCACCTGGTGCTCGGGTCCCGCAAGGGCACCAAGTACGGTCCGGGCCGGATGGTCGACGCCCTCGACCAGGACGCTTTGACCTGCGCCTTCGACGGCATCTCGATGGGGGCCGCGACTGAGCGCTACCAGGCAGAGTATGGCCTCAGCCGGCAGGCGCAGGACGAGTTTGCCGCCCGGTCCCATCAGCGGGCGGCCGCCGCCGTCAGGGATGGCCTTTTCGATGACGAGATTGTCGCCGTGACCAACGCCAAGGGTGACCTGGTACTGGCCCATGACGAGGGTGTGCGGCCCGACTCGACGGCGAAGCGCCTCGGCCAGCTGCGTCCGGCGTTCTCGAAAGACGGGACGATCACCGCTGGTAACGCCTCTCAACTGTCTGACGGTGCTGCCGCTGTTGTGGTCATGAGCAAGGATCGGGCGCAGCGGCTCGGCTTGACCTGGCTGGCTGAGATCGGTGCCCATGGCACCGTTGCCGGGCCGGACCCCTCACTGGTCATCCAGCCTGCGAACGCGATCCAGGACGCCCTTCGTCGTGACGGAACGCTCGAAGTCGCCGACCTCGACCTGGTCGAGATCAACGAAGCCTTCGCCAGCGTTGCCTTAGCCTCGATCGCCCAACTCGCCGTCCCGCTCGA
>PKWT01000211.1:1398-4349 GCA_003132125.1 Micrococcales bacterium
GACGCCCTGCTGGTCAGGGTTTCCTGAGCAACATTGCCTGATGCTCATCCCACCTGTCGACGGCAGACCCTGACAGGACATGCTTGAGGCGACGAGCAGTCGGGCGATACGGTCGCGATCGTTGCATCGTGCTGTCACGGCTGGGCACGTCCACATCAAACGGAAGGTGATCCCGGTGAGTTCACAAGACTCCAACCACCCCGAAGCCAGAATCAGTGCCGACGTCATGGGTGCACGCAGTCAAGCACTGGGCGACCTGCTGCGCCGCACCGCGGCGCGGAAACCGGACAAACTCGCCTTGGTCAACGGAGAGTTGCGCTGGAGCTACCGCCAGCTGGACCAGGCCGTTAACCGCGCGGCCGCGTCGCTGTCGGAGCGTGGCCTGTCCCAAGGTGACCGTCTGGCGTTGGTCTCGCACAACTGCTGGCACTACGTGGTCCTGGCCTTTGCCACGGCCAGGATCGGCGCCATCCTCGTGCCGGTCAACTTCATGCTCATCGCGGATGAGATGGCGTACGTCCTGGCGCACAGCGGGGCCAGCGGTGTCGTTACCGAGGACACCCTTCACATGACTGTCAGCCGCGCCGCGGCGTTGGCTGGACTTACCGGAGGGATCCGTGGCTGGATCCCCCTGACGGGCGCGCCGGCAGTCGAGGGTTGGGAGGACGTCACACCATGGGCGACGCAAGGCGAAGACGCTCCACCCGAGGTCCTGGTGGCCGACGACGACCCGCTGCGGCTGATGTACACCAGCGGCACCGAGTCTCGGCCGAAAGGGGCGATCCTGTCCAGCCGATCCCTCATTGCGCAGTACGTCAGCTGTGTGGTGGACGGCGGGATGGAGCCCGATGACGTCGAGTTGCACAGCCTCCCGCTCTACCACTGCGCCCAGATGGACTGCTTCCTCGGCCCGGACGTCTACCTTGGTGCCACGAGCGTCATCCTTTCGGCCCCTGACCCCGCAACGGTTTTGAGGACGATCGCGACCGAGAAGATCACCAAGTTCTTCGCCCCGCCCACCGTGTGGATCGCGTTGTTGCGTCACCCGGACTTCGACGGCACCGACCTGACTTCCCTGCGCAAGGGTTACTACGGCGCCTCGGCGATGCCGGTCGAGGTGTTGCGCGAGATTCAGCAGCGTCTTCCCGATCTGCGCTTGTGGAACTTCTACGGTCAGACCGAGATGGCTCCGCTAGCCACGATCTTGCCGCCGGAGGACCAGATCAGGCACGCCGGCTCCGCTGGCCGACCTACCCTGAACGTCGAGACGCGAGTGGTCGACGACGAAGACCAACCGGTGCCTGCTGGCGAGATTGGTGAGATCGTCCACCGCAGCCCTCAGGCGACCCTCGGGTATTGGAACGACCCGGACAAGACGGCCGAGGCGTTCCGTGGCGGCTGGTTCCATTCTGGCGACCTCGGCGTCATGTCGCAGGACGGTCTGCTTTCCGTTGTCGACCGCAAGAAAGACATGATCAAGACCGGCGGGGAGAACGTGGCCAGCCGTGAGGTCGAGGAAGCTATTTATCTCCACCCCGACGTCGCCGAAGTCGCCGTGTTCGCCACTCCCGACCCTCGATGGGTGGAGGCCGTGACTGCCGCGGTTGTTGCCAAGCCCGGCTCGACCCTCACCCCTGACGCCGTCATCGAACACTGTCGAGGCAGGCTCGCCGGTTTCAAGGTCCCCAAGGTCGTCAGGATCGTGGACTCCCTGCCAAAGAACCCCAGCGGCAAACTGCTCAAGCGAGCGCTGCGCACCGACTTCCAGACAATGATCACTCCGGTGGAAGCGCCAGGTGCCGAAGGGACAACACACGAGCATTGACAAGGACTTGGACCTCATCCACGACTGAGGGCGATGACCAGATGCTGCGGCTTCCTCAGGGTTTCCGGCGGTCCTCGGCCAATCTCGCGACACACCGCGTGGCGTCCAGGATGTTCACTCGCGCGGCAAGGCGCCCTGTCGATGTGTAGCCAACGCAAGACGGCAAAGCTGGGAACGACCACAACGTTCTTCAGGGGGACCGCGGTGGTGGTCGGTGGGGGTGTAGCCAGATGTGTAACCGGGACGCCTCGGGACGGGCGAGACGTCGAGGCACGTGTGGACCCGTTGGCTTGGGATGGTGTGCGTCAGGGGAGAGGACTTGAGTCGTCTGGGACGTGAGTCGTAGTGCTCATAACCCGGAGGTCGCAGGTTCAAATCCTGCCCCCGCTACCAACGTCGCAGCAGGTCAGAGGCCCTCTCACGAAAGTGAGAGGGCCTCTTCCTTCGTCGCTTGTAGCCAGATGTGTAGCCAGAATCGTCAGGGAATCGCCTGGAAGTCGAGATCCTGCGGGACGCACTGTGAC
The DNA here is from genome assembly GCA_003132125.1 of Micrococcales bacterium. Taxonomy (GTDB): domain Bacteria; phylum Actinomycetota; class Actinomycetes; order Actinomycetales; family Dermatophilaceae; genus UBA4719. Next base: position 3,748 of record PKWT01000211.1, read on the forward strand.
GATTGAGCATGATTGCGAAGCCGACGACGGCGATCGCTGGGTGGGTTTTGCGGACGATCGCCGGCGATCATGCACCGGTTAGCGCTGTCCGTCAGTGGTGGCTAACGGTTGCTCGCATCGTTCACCGCACGGTGCTGCCTGCAGGATCACGTCGCTATCGTGACGTTCAGCGCTACGTTGGCTGGTTAAGCTGCGATATCGGAGCCGATCCGATACGCTCAGGATTGAGAAGCTAACGTTACGTTGAACGTAACTATCTGAATGACACCATGTGGAGGTGAGTGCCGTGGCGGCCCGCACGCTGGACCTGCTGGACGACCTGGTCGCCCACGGCCGCGCCGCGATCACCACTGCCGAAGCCGCAGGTGCCCTCGGTATCCCGCAGGATCAGGTACGCGTGCGCATGCACCGCTATGTGCAGCAGGGTCGCGTCATCGCCCCGGCACGCGGCCTGTGGGTTCCGATCCCACCCCAGCACCGGGTCTACGGCAGCCTGCCCGGGCTGGAAATGATCGACTTGCTCATGCGTCATCTCGGCCGCGACTACTACGTCGGCTGGCTGTCGGCCGCCGAGGTGCATGGCGCGGCTCACCAGGCCCCGC
>PKWT01000220.1:0-5493 GCA_003132125.1 Micrococcales bacterium
CAGCTCGACATCGACGTCAGGGGCGAGATCACCCAGCACGACGTCAGTGTCTGGAAGCTGGCAGCTCTCAAGGGTCTCTTCCAGGGCGTCGTCGAGCAGTCGGTGTCCTACGTGAACGCCCCGTTGCTGGCCCAGGAGCGAGGGTGCGAGGTGCGCCTCCTGACCGATCCGAACAGCCCGGACTTCCGCAACGTCACGACCTTGCGCGGAACCCTGGCGGACGGCAGCGTGATCAGCGTCGCCGGCACGCTCACCGGCCCGCGAATGATCGAGAAGGTTGTCGGCGTGAACCAGTTCGACCTCGAGGTTCCCATCTCCGAGCACATGGTCTTCTACACGTATGCCGACCGCCCGGGCGTGGTGGGCAGCCTCGGGCGCGTGCTCGGCGAGGCTGGGATCAACATCGGGGGTATGCAGGTGGCGCGTGACGCGGCGGGTGGCCACGCTCTGGTGGTGCTCACCGTTGACTCACAGATCCCGCCCGCGGTGCTGGTCGAGCTCTCCGAGGAGATCGACGCGACCACTGTCAGGGTTGTTGACCTCGACAGCTGAGCCCGATCAGAGTGACTGATATCACGGGGTAACGAGTCTCATTCTGTGAGAACTCCGTCCCAAACTGTTCGACGCCGACGTAATCTCTGAAGCACGCAGCGGCGGCTGATCACCTTTGCCCGTCGTCGCAATATCTTCTGAGTCAGCACCTCGTCGCGGAGACCCCGCACCCCTGCTGACGGGGCTTGTTGGCATGCACCAATTGTCGACGAGCCATGCCAATACCTCTGTGCAACAGCCCTTTTGGGCAAAAGGACGTGATTGACATGAGCGAGGAAGAACAGATTGTCCGCCGCGCGTTGCAGGAGTCCATGGACCTGCGGGACCAGGGTCACTCGGACGAGTGAGCCACGGCGGCTGATGACGAGCGGTGTTGGGAGTCATCCCGACGCCGTTCGTCATGTGAGACGGAAGTTCCAGAATGCAAGACCGCTCCTACGCTGATCAGCATGGTTGATGCGCACGCACATGAGTCGCTGGACATCGCGGTCATCGGGGGCGATGGCATCGGCCCCGAGGTGGTGGCCGAGGGGCTCAAGGTCCTTTCCGCGATCACCTCGACCGCTCCGAGCAACGGCCGCAAGGTCAGCGGCCTCACCGTCAACACCACCGAGTACGACCTGGGGGCCCGCCGCTGGCTTGCCACCGGTGAGACGCTGCCTGACTCGGTTCTGACCGAGATACGCGGACACGACGCGATCCTGCTCGGCGCTGTCGGCGACCCGGACGTTCCGAGTGGTGTGCTGGAACGTGGGCTGCTGCTGCGGCTTCGCTTCGCTCTCGACCAGTACGTCAACCTGCGCCCTGTCCGGCTCTACCCAGGGGTGCAGAGCCCGCTGGCGGTCGAACGCGTGGCTCCGAACGGTATCGACTTCGTCGTCGTACGTGAGGGCACAGAGGGCCCGTACGTCGGCAACGGTGGTGCGCTGCGGGTTGGCTCGCCGGCAGAGATCGCCACCGAGGTCAGTATCAACACCCGGTATGGCGTGGAGCGCGTCGTTCGCGACGCCTTCGTCCGCGCTCAGGCTCGGGGACGCAAGCATCTGACTCTCGTTCACAAGCACAACGTCCTGGTGAACGCGGGTGACCTGTGGCGCCGGACAGTCGATGAGGTGGGCGCCGAGTTCCCTGATGTGTCAACGGCCTACCAGCACGTGGACGCGGCCACGATCTTCATGGTCACCGACCCGGGTCGTTTCGACGTGATCGTGACGGACAACCTCTTCGGCGACATTGTGACCGACATCGCCGCGGCCGTCGCCGGTGGCATCGGTCTGGCTGCGAGCGGCAACATCAACCCCGAGCGCACGTCTCCCAGCATGTTCGAGCCGGTTCACGGTTCGGCGCCCGATATCGCAGGTCAGGGCAAGGCCGACCCGACCGCCGCGATCCTGTCCGTCTCGATGCTCCTGGAGCATGTCGGGCGCGTGGACGATGCGCGCAGGGTCGAGCGGGCCGTGGCCTCGGACCTGAGCACGCGGGGGAACGTGACCCGTTCGACCTCGCAGATCGGTGACGCCATCGCCGATCTGGTCAGCTGATCGGGAGGCTGACCTTCGCTGAGGGCGGCGAACCGCGTCCCGGTAGCCTGCTGGGGCAGATAACACGCGCACGTCCTTGGAGGACCTATGTCACCGGCAGCACTCTCGTTCACCGTCGAGCCGCGTTCCGACGTACTGCCGGACGACCTGCGCGAGGCGGCCCTTGTCGACCCGGCGTTCGGCAAGACATTTACCGACCACATGGTCCTGGCGACCTGGACCACCGATCAGGGTTGGCATGACGCGAAGGTCACGGCTCGCAGGCCGTTGTCGCTCGACCCTTCTGCGGCGGTGCTGCACTACGGCCAGGAGATCTTCGAGGGTATGAAGGCCTACCGGCACCCTGACAACTCGGTCTGGACCTTCCGCCCGGAGATCAACGCGGCCCGATTCGCGCGCAGCGCAAGGCGGTTGGCTCTCCCGGAGCTGCCGGTGGCTGACTTCGTCGAGTCGCTCAGAGCACTGGTTTCGACCGACGAGAAGTGGGTTCCCTCGGGTGATGCCGAAGAGACCAGCCTCTATCTGCGCCCGTTCATGTTCGCCTCAGAGGCATTCTTGGGAGTCCGGCCGGCGGCCGAGGTGACGTACTGCGTCATCGCCTCGCCCGCGGGTCCCTACTTCGCCGGTGGGCTGAGGCCGGTGTCCATCTGGCTGTCCACCGACTACACGCGTGCCGCCCCGGGCGGCACCGGCGCGGCCAAGTGCGGGGGCAACTACGCCGCCAGCCTGGCCGCACAGGTCCAGGCCAAGGACAACGGCTGCGACCAGGTCGCGTTCCTGGACGCGGTCGAGCACATGTGGGTCGAGGAGCTCGGCGGGATGAACCTCTTCTTCGTCCACGGCGACGGCACCCTCGTGACTCCCGAGCTGACCGGGACGATCCTTGAGGGCGTGACGCGCTCCTCGATCCTCGAGCTGGCTGTCGACCTCGGCCTCAAGGTGGAAGAACGTCGCATCTCCATCGACGAGTGGCGTGATGGCGCGGCGAGCGGCGAGATCACTGAGGTGTTCGCCTGCGGTACCGCGGCCGTCGTGACACCGGTCGGGCGGCTGGCATGGCAGGGCGGCGAGGTCATGATCGGCGATCACGACACCGACGGTGGCGTGGGGCCGGTGACCGGCACGATCCGTCACACGCTGCTCGACCTGCAGTACGGACGCACTGCCGACCCGCGAGGCTGGCTCACCCGCCTCGTCTAGGGCTTCTCCGAAGAAAACTCAATGGTCTGTGAACAGACCATTGACGGGAAGCCTTCTGTGTGACTTTAATCACCTCACCACAATTCTCGGCGACTTATGGTCTGCCGATCGACGTAGATGAGGTGAAGCATGAGCGTTCCCCCGGCTGTCTCGGCGCTCGACCAGGATGCGGTCAGGCTGGCCGAGCTTGGCTACAAGCAAGAGCTTCACCGCGGAATGAGCGGATTCTCCAACTTCGCCGTCTCGTTCTCGATCATCTCCGTCCTGGCCGGCTGCATCACGAGCTTTGGCATCGCCATGAGCTCGGGTGGTCCGATCGCGATCGCGATCGGCTGGCCGCTGGTCGGGGTCTTTGTCCTCTGTGTCGCGCTGGCGATGGGCGAGATCTGCTCGGTCTACCCGACCGCCGGCGGTCTGTACTTCTGGACCGGTCGGTTGGCTCGCCGGAACAAGGCGGTCTGGGCCTGGTATGTCGGATGGTTCAACTTCCTCGGTGAGGTCGCCGTGACCGCGGCGATCGACTTCGGCGCGGCGCTGACCTGGATTGCCTTTGCCAACCTGGCCTGGGGCGTCGAGGCGACGGCGGTCCACACGTTCCTGCTCTACGCCGTCATCCTGCTGTCCCACGGACTGCTCAACACTTTTGGCGTCAACCTGGTCAGGCTTCTCTCCGATATCAGCGCCTGGTGGCACCTCGTCGGCGTCGCCGTCATCGTTGCTGTCCTCGCGTTCATCCCGGACCACCACCAGACGCTGTCATGGACGTTCTTCCACTACGAGAACCACAACGGCTGGGCAAGTCCCATCTACGTGTTCCTCATCGGCTTGTTGATGGCGCAGTACACCTACACGGGGTTCGACGCTTCCGCCCACGTGGCCGAGGAGACCCACGGCGCCGCCACGAACGCACCCAAGGGCATCGTGAACTCGGTCGTCGTGTCGATCATTGCCGGCTGGATCCTGCTCCTGGCGGTCACCGCTGCGATCCAGAACTACAGCGCGGAGCTGGGAAGCGCGACCGGGCTTCCGGCGGCGCAGATCTTCGTCGACGCGGCCGGGAGCAAGGTGGGGCTCTTCCTCATCTTCATCTGTGGTGTGGCTCAGTACTTCTGCGGCATGGCGTCGGTGACCGCGAACTCGCGGATGACCTATGCGTTCTCGCGCGACGGTGCGCTGCCGGGCTCGAAGCTGTGGGCAAAGGTCAACGCCCGTACCGGAACGCCGACCAACTCCATCTGGCTCTGCACGGTCTTCTCGCTCATCCTGGCCAGCCCCGCGCTGAAGAGCACCACGGCATACTTCGCGGTCACCTCCATCGCCGTCATCGGGCTGTACATCGCCTACATCACCCCGGTGCTGCTGCGCCGGCTCAACCCCGACTTCCAAACAGGGGAGTGGAACCTGGGCAAGTACAGCGCGGCCATCGGCTGGATCGCCATCGCGTGGGTGGGGTTCATCGTGATCCTCTTCATGCTCCCAACGGCCAACCCCATCACCGTGAACAACTTCAACTACGCGCCGATCGCGGTTCTGGTGGTCCTGGTCTTCGCCACGGCGTCCTGGTTCATCGGCGGGCGCCAGCACTTCATGAAGGACGTTCCGGCCGGGCATGACACCAAGCCCGTTGAAGAGATCTTCAACCTTTGACGGCGGTGGAACCCGTGAGCTCGGTGAGTCGGCTGCCCGACGCGGTCCTGCGGCCGCTGAGGGGAGGCAACGCATTCGAGTCCACGGTGGAGCAGCTGGCAACTGCGGTGCGTCTGGGTGTGTTCGCGTATGGCGAGCAGCTGCCTCCCGAGCGGGAGCTTGCCGCGCGCCTCGGCGTCAGCCGGATGACACTGCGCGAAGCCATTGCGGCACTGAGGGACTCGGGCCTGGTCACCACGCGGCGCGGCCGAGGAGGCGGCACCGTCGTGGTCTACCAGGGTGAGGACCAGATAGGTCAGAACCGGGCGGGAGTGCGCCACGGTGCGTCGCTGGCCGATGCCTTGGACTTCAGGCGGGTCGTCGAGCCGGGCGCCGCCTACCTGGCCGCGGGAAGGTCAATGTCGGCGGACCAGCGTGCATGGCTCACGGCATCCGAGCTGGAGGTCCGCTCGGCGTCGGACAACGCCGCGCATCGGGTTGCTGACGCCAGGCTGCATCTGGCCATCGCGACGTTGTCCGGGTCGCCCATGCTCATCGAGGCAGTCACCCGTGC
>PKWT01000220.1:5501-10959 GCA_003132125.1 Micrococcales bacterium
GCAGTGCTGGCCGGGGACGAAGATGGTGCCCGGGCGTTCATGGAGGAGCACTGCGATGCGACCTCAGCATTGCTTCGGGGCCTTCTTGGCTAGCGGACACGAACGAAGAAGGACGACGAGCTTCAACGCGAGGAGAGACATATGACTTCCCCACCCACACTGACCATTGAGCAGCTGCGAGCTGAGATCGAGTCGGGGGCCATCGACACGGTCATCACTGCGATCACCGACATGCAGGGACGTCTGCAGGGCAAGCGCAACCACGGGCAGTTCTTCCTGGACCATGTGCTTGGTCATGGCGTGGAGGGATGCAACTACCTGCTGGCCGTCGATGTCGAGATGAACACGGTCGACGGCTACGCCATCAGCTCCTGGGAACGTGGCTACGGAGACATGTTGTTCGAGCTGGATATGTCGACGCTGCGCCGAACGCCGGGCCAGCCCCACTCCGCCACGGTGCAGTGCGACCTGCTCTGGATGGACGGCAGCGGTCTTGTACGCCCGTCGCCGCGCTCCGTGCTCAAGTCCCAGGCCGCGGCCGCAGCGGACCTTGGTTGTGTCGCCATGGCCGGGACCGAGCTCGAGTTCATCGTGTTCGAGGACTCGTACGACGCCGCCTGGGACCGGCGCTACCAGGGGCTCACGGGTGCCAATCGCTACAACGTCGACTACTCGATCCTGGGCGGAACAAGGGTCGAGCCGTTGCTGCGCGATATCCGCAACGAGATGTACGCCGCAGGCGTTGTGGTCGAGAACGCCAAGGGGGAGTGCAACCTGGGCCAGCACGAGATCGCGTTCCTGTACGACGAGGTCGTCCGAACCTGCGACAACCACAGCGTCTACAAGAACGCAGCCAAGGAGATCGCGGCAGCCCATGGCCAGTCGCTGACCTTTATGGCCAAGTACGACCACCGCGAGGGCAACTCTTGCCACATCCACCTCTCGCTTCGTGGGCAGGACGGCACCATGGTCTTCGCCGACGACGGCAGGAACGGCGGCCAGAGCCAGATGTTCGATCACTTCCTGGCTGGCATCCTGGCCACGATGCGCGAGTTCACCTTGCTGTATGCGCCAAACATCAACTCCTACAAACGCTTTGCCCCCGGTTCCTTTGCCCCGACAGCGGTCGCATGGGGCCGGGACAACCGCACCTGTGCCTTGCGTGTGGTCGGCCGCGGAGCCGGGCTGCGCGTCGAGAACCGGCTGCCGGGCGGTGACGTCAACCCGTACCTGGCTGTCGCGGCGATGCTCGCAGGTGGCCTGCACGGCATCGAGGAGCAGCTGCCGCTTGAGCCGGCCCTCGAGGGCAACGCCTACGTCTCCGACAAGCCCCGCGTCCCCTCCACCCTGCTGGAGGCTCGGGACCTCTTCGCCGCGTCGACTGTGGCGGAACAGGTTTTTGGCAAGGATGTGGTGGAGCACTACGTCCATGCAGCAGACGTCGAGCTGCTGGCGTTCAACACAACGGTCACCGACTGGGAACGAGTCAGAGGGTTTGAGCGGCTGTGAACGAACAGAGGAACCCGGCGCAGACCGGCGAGCACGACGTCATCAACCCGGCAACCGAGGCGCTGGTCCGGCGGATCGAGCAGCCCGACCTTGAGCGGACCAATGAGGCGATCGACCGCGCTGACGCCGCAAGTCCTGCGTGGCGCGCGGTAGCGCCTGCCGATCGTGGGCGGCTCCTGCGTCGGTTCAGCGAGGTCGTGGACTCTCATCTGGAGGAGCTTGCCCAGCTCGAGGTCAGCAACTCCGGACACACGATCGGCAACGCCCGTTGGGAGGCTGGGAACGTCCGCGACGTCCTCAACTACTACTCAGCAGCGCCAGAACGCTTGTTCGGCAGGCAGATTCCGGTCGCTGGAGGACTGGATGTCACGTTCAAGGAGCCGCTCGGGACGGTGGGCATCATCGTGCCGTGGAACTTTCCGATGCCGATCGCCGGTTGGGGCTTCGCGCCTGCGCTGGCTGCCGGCAACACGGTGGTCCTCAAACCTGCCGAGCTCACCCCGCTGACGGCGATCCGGCTGGGTGAGCTCGCCTTGGAGGCTGGCATCCCCGAAGGCGTATTCACCGTCATTGCGGGCAAGGGGTCGGTGGTCGGTGAGCGGTTCGTGACGCATCCTGTGGTCCGAAAGATCTGCTTCACAGGATCGACTGCAGTGGGCCAGCGGATCATGCGTGGGGCGGCCGACCAGGTCAAGCGGATCACCCTGGAACTGGGCGGCAAGAGCGCGAACGTCATCTTCGACGATGCTGATATCGAGGCTGCCGCCGCGGCAGCTCCAATGTCCTTCCTCGACAATGCAGGTCAGGACTGCTGTGCTCGAAGTCGAATTCTGGTACAGCGCAACGTCTTTGATCGCTTCATGGAACTGTTTGAACAAGCGGTCAAGGGTGTCGTGGTGGGTGATCCGACTCAGGACATCACGCAGATGGGGCCCCTCATCAGTCCGGGTCAGCGGGAGACGGTGCGCTCATATGTCGAGAACTCTGCCGAGCCGGTGGATGTCGCCTTTCGAGGCGCGGCGCCCGCAGGAGCTGGTTTCTGGTACCCCGCCACCGTTGTCCTTGCGCGCGGCACCTCGGAGCGAGTCTGGCGCGAAGAGGTCTTCGGCCCCGTCGTGGCCGTGCTGCCCTTCAAGGACGAGGCCGACGCGATCGCCAAGGCAAACGACTCGGACTACGGTCTGTCCGGATCGATCTGGACCCGAGATGTGGGGCGCGCGCTGCGCGTCTCGCGCGGCATACAGGCAGGCAATCTCTCGGTGAACTCCCACAGCAGCGTTCGGTATTCGACACCGTTCGGTGGTTTCAAACAGTCCGGCATCGGTCGCGAGCTCGGGCCCGACGCGCTCGATGCGTTCACGGACGTCAAGAACGTCTTCATCTCCACCAGTTGATGAGAACCGAGTTGATGAGAACCGAGTTGATGAGAACCCGTTGAAGAGCACCACCTGACAGAACCGCATCCGCAGAGGGAAGGCAGAGACACTCATGGCAGGCAGGATCGAAGGCAAGGTCGCGGTCGTCACAGGAGGCAGCAGCGGTATCGGGCTGGCTACGGTCCGACGGTTCGCAGCCGAGGGCGCCAAGGTTGTGATCGGCGATGTCGACGACGCCAACGGCTCGCGGATCGCTGCGGAGATCGACGGCGCGTTCGTCCACTGTGACGTCACCAACCCCGAGCAGGTAGAGGCCCTCTTCCGTACAGCAAAGGAGAAGTTCGGCAGCATCGACATTGCCTTCAACAATGCGGGCATCTCACCGCCGGAGGACGACTCGATCCTCACCACCGATCTCGCCGCCTGGCGCAGGGTGCAGGAGGTCAACCTGACCAGCGTCTACCTCTGTTGCAAGGCGGTCCTGCCCTACATGCTTGAGCAGAAGAAGGGCTCGATCATCAATACCGCGTCCTTCGTGGCGGTCCTGGGTGCTGCGACCTCGCAGATCTCCTACACAGCCAGCAAGGGTGGGGTGCTCTCGATGTCACGTGAGCTCGGCGTGCAGTTCGCCCGCGAGGGTGTGCGCGTCAACGCGCTGTGCCCCGGCCCGGTCAACACCCCACTGCTCCAAGAGCTGTTCGCCAGTGATCCTGAGCGGGCGGCGCGCCGCCTCGTCCACATCCCCGTCGGCCGGTTTGCCGAGCCCGATGAAATCGCCAGCGCAGTGCTGTTTCTCGCCAGTGACGAGTCGAGCTTCATCACGGCGGCACAGTTCATGGTCGACGGCGGGATCGCTGGCGCCTACGTCACTCCGTTGTGATTCACGGATCTGTGATTCAGGGATCGCCAGAAGCCATGGGCCCCAACAGCTCTCGACCCATCATCGGCATCACGTGCTACGTCGAGGAGGCCGTGCGCGGGGTGTGGGAGAGCATGCCTCACGCGTTGCTGCCCTACACGTACGTGGCCAAGGTCGAGCGCGCAGGCGGGATCGCTGTTCTGATCCCGCCGCGCGTTGACGCCGACGCCGAGATGGCCCGCGCGGTCGTCGCGCGACTGGACGGTCTGATCCTCGCCGGCGGCGCCGACGTCGAACCAGCGCGCTATGCAGCGCACCCCCACCCGAGCGTGCAGGAGGCGCGACCCGATCGAGATGCCTTCGAGCTGGCGTTGGCCGCGGTCACGCGACAGCTGGACACACCGGTGCTGGGTATCTGCCGTGGCATGCAGGTCATGGCTGTGGCTGCGGGCGGGACGTTGCACCAGCATCTCCCCGATGTGGTTGGGCACGAGGAGCACTCACCCGACCCGGGGGTCTACGGCTCCCATTCCGTGCGCACCGTTGAGGGCACCACGGTGAGCACTCTGCTGGGGCAAGAGGTCGTCATCCCGAGCTACCACCACCAGTCCGTTGCCACTCACCCTGGTTATGTCCCTGCTGCCTGGGCGCAGGACGGCACGCTTGAGGCGATGGAGCATCGGGCGTCGCGTTTTCGACTGGCGGTGCAGTGGCATCCCGAAGCTGGTGATGACACTCGGCTGTTCGATGCTCTGATCCGGGCCTGCGCGCCCCCGGTGCCCACAGGCGTGACCACAGTGCGAGACGGGTAGCCAGATGGTGGACGGGCGTGCCACGCTTCATTTTCGTTCCGCGAGACAGGGCTGACGATGACTGAGCTGCAGGTTTACGACACCACGCTGCGCGATGGTGCCCAGCAAGAGGGCCTTAACCTCTCGGTCGCTGACAAGATTGTCATCGCGGGGCACCTGGACGAGCTCGGTGTCGGCTTCATCGAAGGCGGCTGGCCCGGCGCCAATCCCAAGGACACCGAGTTCTTTGCCAGGGCCAAGCGTGAGCTCAACCTGTCCAACGCGACGCTGGCCGCTTTTGGTGCGACCCGGCGTGCGGGCACGGTGGCAGCGGACGATCCGCAGGTCCGAGCGCTCGTTGACTCGGGTGCGTCGGTGATAACGCTGGTGGCCAAAGCGCATGTCCGCCACGTCGAGTCTGCTTTGCGCACAACGCTTCCCGAGAACCTCGCGATGATCCGCGACACTGTGTCCTTCCTTCGCGGTGAGGGTCGTCGGGTATTTCTGGATGCGGAACACTTCTTCGATGGATACCTGGCTGACCGCGCATACGCGCTCGAGGTCCTGCGTGTCGCCGCCGAGGCCGGGGCCGAGGTCATCGCCTTGTGCGACACCAACGGGGGCATGCTGCCTCCGCAGGTGAGCGACATCGTCGCTGATGTCCTTGACGCGAGCGGGGCCCGGCTCGGGATCCACTGTCACAACGACACCGGTTGCGCGGTGGCCAACTCCCTCGCCGCCGTCGCCGCCGGCGCCACCCACATCCAGGGCACCATCAACGGGTATGGCGAACGCACCGGCAACGCTGACCTGCTCACGGTGGTGAGCAACCTCCAGATCAAGCAGGGACGCAAGGTTCTGCCCGAGAGCAGGCTTCGTGAGGCCACCCGCATCGCCCACGCAATCAGCGAGGTCACCAACGT
>PKWT01000220.1:10990-11892 GCA_003132125.1 Micrococcales bacterium
GGCTACGACCTGAGCCAGGAGCCCGAGCTGCTCAGCCGCGTTGTTGCCAAGGTCAAGGAGATGGAGCTCGCGGGCTACACGTTCGACGCCGCGGACGCATCGTTCGAGCTCCTCCTGCACGGTGAGGTGGCGGGCCAACGGCTCAACTACTTCGGGGTCGAGTCCTGGCGGGTTATCACCGACTCTTCGGGCCACGGCCAGGCTCTCTCCGAGGCCACGGTCAAGCTCACTGCCGGGGGCCAACGCGTCCTGGCCACGGGAGAGGGCAACGGCCCCGTCAACGCACTGGACCACGCCCTGCGACAAGCCCTTTCGAGCGCCTACCCCGAGCTGGACAAGCTCGAGCTGATCGACTTCCGGGTGCGCATCCTGGATGCCGCGCACGGCACCGACGCCGTGACCCGAGTGCTCATCGAGACCTCGGACGGGACCACTTCCTGGAACACCGTCGGGGTGGCGCCGAACATCGTCGAGGCCAGCTGGATCGCCCTGGTTGACGGGATCACGTACGGGCTGTGGCGCCAGTCGGTGCCGGAGCGCTGAGCGCCGACCGTCAGGTCGATGGCACGTCCGGGACGGCCCAGCGCTCGATGCGAGGTGCGTCGCTGTGTTCGTTGTCAACCAGGATGTGTGCGACTGCCTCGGGGTCTGCCTGCTGGCGATAGAGCGCCTGGCCCGGTAGGTATCGCGCGAGGTAGCGTCGCTCGACCTGTTCAGCCGACCCGAACAGCTCGAGGTCGCGGTGATGCGCCCGCCGCAAGGTCTCCTCGGGCGACACACGCAGGTAGATCGACAGGGTCCAGAGATCGCGGAGCTCGGGTCGCAGGAGAAACACTCCATCGATGAGGAGAACGGCCCTGATGGGGACCGCGGTTGAGTCGATGTCTTCCTCGGCTTCGGTG
>PKWT01000327.1 GCA_003132125.1 Micrococcales bacterium
CAGGCTCACGCCGTGGACATCGAGCTCGGCGATGCTGCCATCGCGACTCTTGACGGTGGCCTCCAGCAGGTTCGACTGCCCGAGGAAGTTGGCCACGAACGTCGACTTGGGGTGCTCGTAGAGGGTTGCCGGGTCACCGACCTGCTCGAGCCGCCCAGCGTTCATGACCGCAATGGTGTCGGCCATCGTCATGGCCTCTTCCTGGTCGTGCGTCACGTGGACGAACGTGATCCCGACCTCGGACTGGATCATCTTGAGCTCGATCTGCATCTGACGACGCAGCTTCAGGTCGAGGGCGCCGAGCGGTTCGTCGAGCAGCAGGACGTCGGGCCGGTTGACGATCGCCCGGGCCAGCGCCACACGTTGCTGCATGCCGCCGGACAGCTGACCGGGCTTCTTCTTCGCGATGTGTGCCAGCTGGACGAGCTCGAGTGCCTCCATCGCCTTGGCCTTGTGATCCGACACCTTGCGGCGGCGCAGCCCGAAGGCGACGTTGTCGATGATGCTCAGGTGAGGAAACAACGCATAGTTCTGGAAGACCGTGTTGACATTGCGTTGGTAGGCCTTGGTATTGGTGATGTCCTTGAGGCCGATCCAGATCTGGCCAATGGTCGGCTGGTCCAGCCCGGCGACCATTCTCAGCGTTGTCGTCTTGCCACACCCTGAGGGGCCGAGCAGGGCAAAGAACGACCCGCGCGGGATCACCAGGTCGAGCTGGTCCACCGCGGTGAACGTGTCGTACCTCTTCGTGACGTTCGTCAGTCTCAGGTCACCTGAGGTCCACTCTGTCACCGACCCACTCAACCCGTCACAATCGACTGGAACTTGCGGTTGTACAACGTCTCCTCGTCGGCGGTCAAGCCGCGGAAGATGTGCGAACGGGCCAGGGTGTCCGCCGTGGGCAGGATCAGCTCGTTCGAGGCGACGCCGGGGTCGGTCTTCAGCAGCACCGCCTTGGTCCCCTTGACCGGGGAGACGTAGTTGACGTAGTCGACGACCTGGGCCATGACCTTGGGGTCGTAGTAGTAGTTGATCAGGGTCTCGGCGTTCTTCTTGTGCTTGGCCAGGTTGGGGATCACGAGGTTGTCCGACCAGATCATGAAGCCCTTCTGCGGCAGGGCGAAGCCGAGGCTGGGGTTGTCCGCCTTGAGCTGGACGATGTCACCGGACCACGCAATGCACGCCGCAGTGTCGCCGGAAGCCAACGGCTTCGTGTAGTCGTTGCCGGTGAATCCCTTGATCTGCCCGGCGTCCTTGGCCTTCTGGATCTCGGCGCACGCGGCGTCGAAGTCCGCGGTGGTGAAGGCCGCGGGGTCCTTGCCCATCTCGAGCAGGACCAGCCCGATGGTGTCCGGCATCTCGGTGAGCAGGGTGACCTTGCCCTTGAGCTTGGGGTCGGTGAGCAACTGGTCGATGCTCTCGATCTTACTGCCACCGGTGGACTTGGGGTTCCACGCGATTCCGGTCATCCCGCTCTGCCACGGCAGCGAGTACAGCCGCCCCTTGTCGAAGCCCACGTTGAGCAGCGAGTCCTCAACGTTGCCGTGGTTGGGCATGTTTGCCAGGTCAAACTTCTGGATGTAGTCGAGTCGGATCAGCCTGGCCACCATCCAGTCGGTGCTGACCCACATGTCGCGACCGGTGTCGGACCCGGCGTCAAGTAGAGGACGCACCTTGGCGTAGAACTCGTCGTTGTCGTTGTAGTCCTCGGTGTAGTTGACCTTGATCCCGGTCTTCTTGGTGAACTCGTCCAGGGTCGGGTGGCTCTTGGTCTTCTCGTCGATGTCCAGGTAGGACGGCCAGTTCGACCAGTTCACCAGTTTGTCCGTGTCGGACGCGTCCGTGGCCGCCTTGACCCTGGCCTGGGTCGTGGCACCGGACGCAGGGGTCTTGCCTGCCGAGCCGCAGGCGGCCAGACCAGCCACACCGGCCAGACCAGCCACGCCGGCCATTGCCGCACGCCGTGAAACCAGACCTCGGGCCAAAGCCGCCTGGAAGGCCGACGGAACCTGATCACTCATGAACGCTCCTTGGATTGCTGGGTGAGCTGAAACTGGGGTGAACCGTGATCTATGCGTCGATGTTGGCCATGACGTGCTTGATCCGCGTGTAGTCCTCAAAGCCGTACATGGACAGGTCTTTGCCGTAGCCGCTGTGTTTGAAACCGCCGTGCGGCATCTCGGCCACGAAGGGAATGTGGGCGTTGATCCACACCACGCCGAAGTCAAGTTTTCGCGACATCCGCATGGCCCGGCCGAAGTCCTTGGTCCAGACGCTGCTGGCCAGCCCGTACTCGACTCCATTGGCCCAGGAGAGCGCCTCGGCTTCGTCGGAGAACTTCTGCACGGTGATGACCGGCCCGAAGATCTCGCGCTGGATCACCTCGTCGTCCTGCCGCAGCCCGGACAACACCGTCGGCGCGAAGAAGTAGCCGTCGCCGAGACCGCTGACCCGGCTGCCACCGGTCACGATGCTGGCGTGGTCCGGCAGTCTGGACAGGAATCCCTCGACGTTGGCGAGCTGGTTGACGTTGTTGACCGGACCGAACGTCGCATCCTCGTCGTCGGGCAGACCGACCTTGGCGCTGGACTGCGCGTATTGCGCCAGGGCGGCGACGAAGTCGTCGTGGATGCGCGGGCCGGCGATGACGCGGGTGGCCGACGTGCAGTCCTGTCCGGCATTGAAGTACCCGGCCATCCCGATGCTTTCGACAGCCGCCTCCAGGTCCGCGTCATCGAAGACGACGACGGGTGCCTTGCCCCCCAGCTCAAGGTGCACCCGCTTGACATCGTGGGAGGCGCTCTCGGCGACCTGCATGCCCGCGCGAACCGAGCCGGTGATCGAGACCATGGCCGGAGTCTTGTGCTGCACGAGGGCGCGTCCGGTGTCGCGGTCGCCGGTGATGACGTTGAACGTCCCCACCGGAAGGAACTCGGAGGCGATCTCCGCCAGGAGCAGCGTCGTCTCCGGCGTGGTGTCGCTCGGTTTGAGCACCACCGTGTTGCCGGCGGCCAGGGCGGGAGCGATCTTCCAGATCGCCATCATCATCGGGTAGTTCCAGGGTGTGACCTGACCGATGACACCGATCGGCTCACGGCGGATCCACGAGGTGTGACCCCTCATGTACTCACCTGCCGAGCGCCCCTCCAGGATCCGGGCGGCACCGGCGAAGAAGCGGATCTCGTCGACCATCGGCGGCAGCTCCTCGCTGGCAGTCAACGCGTACGGCTTGCCCGTGTTCTCCGCCTCGAGGTGCACGAACTCATCAGCGCGGGCCTCCACCGCGTCAGCGAACTTCAGCATCGCCAGCTGACGCTCGGCGGGGGTTGTCTCGCCCCACACCTCGAAGGCTGCTGCTGCGGCGGCGTAGGCCCGGTCCACGTCGGCAGCCGAGGACACCGGCGCCGTGGCGACCACCTGAGCGGTCACCGGGCTGACGATGTCTGAGGTCGCGTCGCTCTCGGGCTCGACATAGTCGCCGTTGACGAAGTTGCGAAGGATGCGAGGACGTGCACTCACAAGAGACTCCTGACGGGTACGGGTTCCGGT
>PKWT01000338.1 GCA_003132125.1 Micrococcales bacterium
CATGCAGGACAAGGACTTCCCGTGCCGGCAGACTTCGCCGCGCGTGCGGGGGCGACACCGCAGGGACTTGGATCCGGGTTTCTTCGAAGCGTGGACTGCGCCGAAGGAGGGTGCGGTCAGGGTGGCGAACACCATTGGGTGGGACGACACCGTTTCGGGAACGCCCTTGTCGCCGCCAGCCGCGCCTGCTTTGAGCAGGTGCCACATGTCGGCCTGGTAGGTACTCGAGCACGATGGGCACCACGACGCACGGCGGTTGTTGCACCGCACATACATCACCTCATCCGGCAACGACGCCGACGCGAACGTGGACACCACCGAACCAGTTGCCGCCTCGACCGTGTGTTGCTCGCCGGTCAGGCGAATCGGATGAGCGCAGTGGCCAACCCGTGCAGCCTGATCGGCCCAAGCGTCGAAGTCGTCCCGCAGGAGGCGGCTTAGGATCTGCCGCTCCTCGTCGGGGGTGATCCTCGACAGGTCCAACTCCGCGACTTCGTTCATGCCTTCAGGCGGCCGTCGGGTCGACAAGCCCGATGAGAGCCCGGATCTTCGGTACGGGTATCCGTGTCGAGCGCCCGACCCGTATCGATGGGATCGACCTGTCTTCGATGCCGCGCCGGACCGTCCTGGGGTCCAGCTGCATGAGTGCAGCGAGCTCGGTCACGGTGACGAAAAGCCGACCCTCTAGGTCGGCCTGCGTTCTGAGGGGTCGAGCAGCTGCTGTTCTCACGGTTCCTCCTGTTATTCAATACGTTGGCGTGTGCGTCTATGAAGTAGATTGCCACCATTTGTCCGTATGTCAAGTCCATCTGGTGCTAACCTCTAGGCTGATCTGGATAACTACGGAGGCGGCAGCATGGAGCAGGTCCCGGATTCGCTCAGTTGGCAGGCAGTCTCCGAGCTGGTCAATGAGCTCGGAGACAAGAAATGGCTGGGCCTCAGGATCCAGCAGGAGCGCAAGCTCCGTGGTTGGAGCCAGGCCAGGCTCTCGGAGGAGATGACCAAGGCGGGCCAGCCTCTTCATCAATCGTCAATCTCCAAGATCGAGCCGCCGGATGAGGACAGGCGCGGCGGGCGCCCCAGGGGAGAGGGGTCCACTCGGTCGGTGACGATCGAGNNGGGCGAACTACTCCTGCCGCCAGATGCCGTCCGTGACGTCTCGGCCTGGCAGGGGTACATGCGAGCGGCAGAGCTCAAGAACAAGGCGGTCCACTACGGCGACGAATATGTGGACGTCATTGAGCGGATCCGCCCAGCTTTCGCGAGCAGCCGGCCGATGGCGCAACGCCTCCTGGCGCACCGGTCAGCACTCATGCAGAAACACGAGTCAGAACTTCGAGAGCTGACTGAACGAGACGGCGGACCCTGGAGTGAGGAAGTGCTGGAGGGCTCCCTAAAGCCGCCCGCGGTGACTGTTATCGATGACATCCTGGAAGTCGATGAACCGTGAGCACGCCCAGACGCAGGCAAGCAGGTGAAGGCGGGATCAGCGAGTACGCCACCAAGGCGGGCACGCGCTACCTGATCAAGTACGGCTACAGCCGCCCGGACGGCTCAAAGGCGGTCGTGTTGAAGCGCGGCTACCTGACCCGGAGGGCAGCGGCAGCGGGCCTGCGCGAGCAGCTGAGCAATGTCGACAGGGGCACCCACGTCGCACCGTCGAACATCACGGTTCGTGAACACATGACCATTTGGCTGGACGGACTACGCAAGGAACCGTCGACGGTTGCGTCGTACCAGAAGAACGTCCGGCTGCATGTCGAGCCGCACATCGGTTCGCTTCGGCTGTCGGCGTTGACGGGAACCATGCTGACGAAGCTCTACCACCAGCTGGAGCAGACAGGGCGCGTCGACGGCAACGGCGGCCTCTCAGCGCGCACCGTCCGCTACATTCACACGATCATTCACGCGGGCCTGGGCGCGGCGGTGCGCGATGGGCTGCTGGCATCCAACCCTGCGGACAAGGCCGATCCACCGTCTGTGAAGGCGGCCGCGTCACCTGAGATGAGGTTCTGGACGGCGGACGAGCTGAGGGCGTTCCTCGATCAGCGCTACCAGGCCGACGATGATCTTGCGATCGCATGGTCGCTGCTGGCCGCGACCGGGTTGCGCCGCGGTGAGGCCTTGGCTCTTCGCTGGGCCGACGTGGACTTCGATTCCTCGCGGATCTCGGTGCGCCGGTCAGCGACGATCATCAAGCACAAGGGTGAGCGGGGAGAGATCCTCATCGGCCCACCGAAGTCTGGCCGACCTCGGACGGTGGATCTGGACCCCGGAACGTTGGCCACCCTCAAGGCATACAAGGCCGAACAAGGCACGCTGGCCCTGATGCTGGCACGAGACGGCGCATACGTGCTGGCGGACATCGAAGGGAAGCTGCGGCACCCTGAGCGCATCTCCAAGCGATTCGTCGCGGCCGTGATCGCTGCCAGGAAGTCGCTGGGAGAGGACCAGCTACCGACGATCCGGCTGCACGATCTCCGGCACACTCACGCGACCCTGCTGCTGGCGGCCGGGGTTCCGGTCAAGGTTGTCTCCGAGCGACTGGGCCACGCAAGCGCCATGATCACGCTCGGTGTGTACGCCCACGTCATGCCGGGAATGCAGGCTGAAGCGGCCGCGACGTTCGGCGCGCTGCTGTCCGGAGAGGCCTGACTATCCCGTCGAAGTATCACGGCGGTATCACAAGGGTGTTTTCGCGGGAATGGAAAGGCGCTCCGAGCCTGTGACCTGCACAGATACAGAGCGCCAACGGTGTCCGGAGGGGGACTTGAACCCGCTGTCGCATGGTGGCATGAGCAGGCTACTTGCGCAACGGGGCAGGTGAAAGTGGGTGAGGGGCTGCCAGTTGCTACCCGTTCGCACGGGTTAACGCGGGGAGATGTTCCCAAGTGGGAACAGGCTTTTGATCAGGGTGCGACGGCATCGTCCCCCGTACGGACAGAGAGTCAGGCGGGGCTCGGCGACCTGGCTTCACTTCACGTCACTATGAGGGTACAACGTCCTCATGTGTCGGGCAGGAGGCGGACAAACACAAACAGCGCCTTCTACCCCTTTCGCGGCGCTTGGGTTCAAGGGATCAGCG
>PKWT01000334.1 GCA_003132125.1 Micrococcales bacterium
TCCGTGCCTCGCTCATCCCACTGTTCGTCGTCGAGGGGCTTCGCCTCGGCCCGTCCTGGACGGGTGCCGGGCTGGTGCTCTCCGCGGTGGTGCAGGCGCTCGTCCTGATCCCGACCGGCCGGCTGGTCGACAGCCGGGGGCGCCGCCTGTTCCTGCAAGCCGGGGCCGCGTTCTCGATGACCGCCGGGGTGGTGATGGCGCTCGCCGGCAGCGCGCCGTTGTTCATGATCGGTATGGCGCTGTATGGCACCGGCTCGGCGTTTCTCAGCGTCTCCTCGGCGGCTGTGGTCGGCGACGTCATCGGCGGCCGCGGGAGCACACCGGTCGCCGCCTTCCAGATGGCTTCGGACGCCGGGGCCTTCCTCGGTCCGCTCGTGGCCGGCTATCTGGCAGACGCGGCGTCGTTCGAAGTGGCGTTCCTGGCGACGGCGGCTGTCTCGGGGCTCGCATTCGCAACGACGTTGGTGATGCCTGAGACCTCCCGCCCGAAGCAGATCGCCTGAACCTCACGACCGTTAGGACGGCATCAAGATTCGGTGCCGGGGCGCTAGGGAAGCGTCAAGATCGCCAGCACTGCCGCGTCGCGGTGATTCGCTTGATTTGTTCACCAANNCCGTTCGGGATGGACGAGCTGCTCGCGCGGATTCGTGCCGCCCTGCGCAGGGCTCAGCCAAACGAGGACGCCCCATTCATTACCACCGAGACGTTCACCATCGACCTGGCCGCCAAACGAGTCACCCGGGCCGACGTCGAGGTCCGGCTCACGCCCACGGAGTGGCACCTGCTCGAGGTCCTGACTCGCTACCCCGGTCGGCTGGTCACGGGCAAGCAGCTCCTGCAGGAGGTTTGGGGCCCCAAGCACGGAGTCGAGACGAACTACCTGCGGGTCTACATGGCCCAGCTACGTCGCAAGCTCGAAGCCGAGCCGGCCCATCCGCGGCACCTGATCACCGAACCCGGTCTCGGCTACCGCTTCGAGCCCTAGAACGCACCACCGTACGCACCGCATGGCGCCACCACATCGACACCCGGCGACGGGTCCGACTGAGCGCTTAGGTCCTGACCTCGTTGTGGATCTCGAAAACGGTCTCCACGGGTGGCGCCGCGAATCCGCCCGCGATACCCGCCGCCATACGCGGCATGAGGGTGCCGTCACGGAACTGCTCCCAGCTCTCACGCGAGTCATGAACGGCGATGATCGTCCAGCCGTCGGCCGACTGACCCCCTGCGTGATAAAGCTGCCCCTCGGGCAACCCGCCCGCCGGGTGCACCGCGGCAATCGACGCTTCGTACTGATCCTTGGTGCCACCAGCGAACGTGTGGACGACTCCATAGGCCATGTGTCTACCCTCTCCAACGACTTTGGTAAGGCTTGCCTGTCCACGAAAGCACGGCGGCGCGTCGATGTCCTCCACCAACAAGACGAGGCCGAACCACTCGTATTTGCGGTGCCTCAGCCGAAACGGCGTCTGGCGCCTGGCGTTGCTCGAGCTACGAGGTCGCGCCAGCGAACAAGGCCGAGAGGTCGAGCGAGGGAACGTGCCGCTGGCAGGCGAGAGAAAGGTACTTACGGGCGACAGCGTCCTTGCCGTAGCCGAGGACGGTGCTCAACAAACCGACCGCCTCGGCCAGATCCTCGGGAGCTGCCTTGGAGACCACACGTCGCCACATCGCGTCTTCAAGAGAGTTGAAAGCCACCTGCACTTCGGAGATGTCGTAGCCATGGTTGAAGCGATCGAATGCGATCCCCTCGGCGAAGGTGCTCATCTCGGCAAGGTCGCGATTTCGGATGGAGTCAAGGACCAGTCTGAACAGGCTGGCCAGTGCCTGCCGCGTGAACGCCTCGCCCGCCAGCTCGTAGTGGGTGACATGTGCATGGTGAAGACAGGAGTATGCATCGTCCACCACACCTGACTCAGCCTCTAGCAGTAGGCCATCGAGGTCCATGTGCACCATCTCCAATCATTGTCCATTCTGTCACGGGCGATGGTTCAGCGAAGGTCCCTCCCCCCGTCGTCAGCGCACTGTGATGGACGGCATACGAAGCGCGGAAGTGGCGGGCATCCCCAGCGCGGCAGCGACGTCGGCGAGGTCCGGCAGCATCGCGCTGACGACCGCCCGCGGGTCCTCGGTGTTCTTCGCGCGTCCCAGTCGGGACAGCGGGCCCACATGAAGGGCGCGTAACACGGGGGCGTCGTCGGACAAACCCGCGCGCAAGCGGGCGATGCGTATGGCGTCGCGTAGCCCGCCGAGCTCGTCGACCAGACCGATGCCGAGCGCGTCGCTTCCGGTCCATACCCGTCCACGCGCGATGGCCTCGATCTCGGCGACCGGGCGGCCGCGGCCCCGCGCGACCTTGGCCACGAAGTCGACATAGATCGCNNGAGAACATCAGCGACCGGGAGCCCTGCGACACCGAGCCTGTGGTCAGCCCGATGCGATCGAGCAGCTCGCGCACGACCATCTTGCCGCCGAAGACGCCGATGGACCCGGTGAGCGTCGAGGGCAGCGCGACGATGACGTCGGCCGGGCAGGCGATGTAGTAGCCGCCTGACGCCGCAGCCTCGCCCATCGACACGACGACGGGCTTGCCCGCCTCGCGCACACGGCACACCTCGCGCCAGATCGTGTCGGAGGCGACGGCCGAACCCCCTGGGGAGTCGATGTGCAGGACGACTGCGCGGACATGCTCGTCGTTCCTCGCGGCGCGCAGGGAGGCCCCGATCGAGTCGCTGCCGACCTGGCGCCCCATCGGGCTGCGACGCGTACGCCCGGACGCGATCACGCCGCGCACCTCGACGAGGGCGACGTGGCCCCGCCTGCGCGCCGGCACATGCGGACGACGCCCCGGACGCCAACGATCGGCGAACAGCAGCTCAGCATCGGCGCCGACCCGCGAGCGCATCGCGGCGTACACCTCGTCGCGATATCCAAGCGCGTCAACCAGACCGGCCTCGAGCGCCTCGGGGGCAGTCCGAGGCCCGGTGTCGGCGAGCTCGCGCACGCGCACCGCCTCGATCGCTCGACCAGCGGCGATCGCGGCGACCGCTTCGGTGAAGACGGACTCGGCGAGGCGGTCGAGCGCGATGCGGTGGGCCTCGGTGAACTCGGTGCGCATGAAACGGTCGGCGGCGTTCTTGAACTCGTAACGTTGCTCGAACTGCGGCTCGATGCCCAAGCGGTCGAGCGCGCCGCGGACGAATGTCGTCTCCACCCCGACGCCGAGCAGGCCGAGGCCTCCGCCTGGCTGCAACCAGATGGTGTCGAAGCCGGTCGCCAGGAC
The DNA here is from genome assembly GCA_003132125.1 of Micrococcales bacterium. Taxonomy (GTDB): domain Bacteria; phylum Actinomycetota; class Actinomycetes; order Actinomycetales; family Dermatophilaceae; genus UBA4719. Next base: position 3,284 of record PKWT01000334.1, read on the forward strand.
GTACGCCGCCATGTCGCCGGAACCCTCGCCGAAGCTCTCCGCCCACGCGATCGTCGGTTTGCCACTCGCAGCGAAGGCGCGCACACCAAGGCGAAGCTCCTGCATGGTCGCCCACGGCAACGCTCCTCCGACCTTGGCAATCAGCCCGACGACGTGACGGTCGGCTGCGGCCTCGTGCAGCGCACGCAGGATGGAACGGAGCTGAGGCCGGCCGCGGGCGCGCAGCCGGGCCAGAGGGTCGTCCGCGTCCGCTTCGACGGGAAGCTCGGTGAGGTCCATCTCGAGCAGCAGGAACGGTCGGTGACGAGGCAGCGCCAGCATGCAATCCACTTTAGGGCGCGGTCGAGCACCTTTGTCAGTGCTTGCCGATACCGTGCCTGTCGTGGGTCGAATCCTGTTCTCGCAGCCGGGTGCCGCTGCTGTCATGGCACTTCGGACCGTCCTCGATGAGGTGCGCGCTGGTGATCCACTCGCGCCCGTTGACGTGATCGTCCCGACCGGTGTCGCCGGCGTCACCGTGCGCAGGGCCATCACTGGTGTTGGTGGGCTCGCCAACGTGAGGTTCAGCGCCTTGCCCCAGGTTGCCGAACGTCTGGCTGCACGGCACCTCGCGCTCACCGGTCAGGCCGTATCGCGACCGCTCACCGCCGCGGTACGCAGCCAGGCCGTTCGCGCCACCGTCGCGGGCGCCGAGGGCATGTTGGCCCGGGCGGCGAAGCACCGGGCCACGCTGAGCCTGCTCGACGGTCTGATGGCCGAGCTCGACGAGGTCCAGCTCACACCCGACTTGGACCGAACCACATTGTCTCCCAACGGCATTGAGGTTCTGGACCTGTTCGCCGACTACCGCTCGCGGGTCAGTCACCTGGTGGCGCCGAGTCTGATGTTGTCACGGGCGATCGAGGCCATCGAGGCAGGCAACGCTCCACCGACGCACGTGATCCTCCACTCCCCCAGTCGGCTCACCGCGGCGGAGATCGTGTTCCTGCGCGGCTTGCACCACCATGGTCGCCTCAGCGCGGTTCTCACCGGTTCGCCCGACGACGCCTCCGGTTGGCTCCAGGAGGTCGTGGGCGAGGTCACGGACGAGGTTACGGACGAGGTCACCATGGAGCCCGGCAAGCCGGCGTACGAGGACATTCGGTTGAACGAGATGCCTGCGAGCGAGATGCATCTGACCGTTGCCCCGGACGCGGAGGAAGAGGTGCGTCTGGTCGTCCGCAGAGTGCTCGCGCACCTGGACGAATCGACATGCCGTCCCGAGCGGATCGGCATCGCCTACCGGGCCAGCACTCCCTACGCTCGGCTGTTGCGCGAGCAGCTCAAGGCCGCCGGAGTGCCGCATCACGTACCGAGCCAGCGCACTCTCGACCAGACGATCGCCGGGCGGGTCGCCCTGGGGCTGTTGGAGCTTCAGCTGCACGACTTCCCCCGGGCTGACGTGATCCGCTGGCTCTCTGACGGTCCGCTGGTCGATGCGGACGGGCGACCACTGCCAGCCGACTGGTGGGACCGTTTGTCCCGCGAGGCGGGGGTTGCTCGCGGGACAAACACATGGGCGGGTCGGCTCGAGCTCTTTGCGGCTGACCAGGAACGGCGAGCGGCCGGGCTCACCGCCGACGAGACCAAACAGGTCGAGGGACTTCACCGCAGGGCAGCCGAATCGCGCGCACTCGCGAGGTTCGTCGCCTCGGCGGCGGCAGCCGGTGAGCAGATCGTCAACGCGGTGTCGTGGGCAGTCGTTGCCGAGTCGCTCGCGGTAGCGGTCAAGCTCATGCTTGGCAAGCGCTCCAAGGTCGACGCGTGGGCCAGCAGTGACCCGACACTCACCTTCGAGGTCACCCTCGAACAGAGCTCGTACGACGCCGTGCTGGCCTCCGTGGCCGCCCTTGCCGAGCTGGACGATGCCGTGGGAGCACCGACTCCCTCAAGGGTCCTCGACGCGCTGCGGACCGAGCTGGACCGATCGGTGTCCAGCGGCACGACGTTGGGTCGCGGTGTCCTGGTGGGGCCATTCAGCCAGTTCGTGGGCAGCGACGTCGACCTGCTCTGCGTGGTCGGCATGACCGAGGACTCCTTCCCTCCGCGGACGCGCCAGCACGCGATCCTGCGTGACGCCGACCGAAGCCTCATGTCAGACCAGCTGCGCACCGTGGCGGCACGGCGCGGCGACGAGCGCGAGCGCTGGCTCGCGGTTCTGCACAGTGCGAGAGTCATCGAGCTGAGCTACCCGCGAACCGACACCCGTTCGCAGAGAAGGCAGTTCGCGGCGCCGTGGTTCCTGGAACAGGCCACGCGTCTGAACGGCGACGACCTGGTGGGCGCAAGCCAGGTCGACACGCTTGACCGGCCCTGGCTGACGGCATACCCGTCGTTCATGGCTTCGCTCGATCGGGCGACCACTTTCGCATCCGCGCACGAGCTCGACGTCTCGATGGCGATGCGCGGCGACCTCGAGGCACTCGCTGCGGATGACCCCAGGCTTTCTCGTGGCGTCGAGGCCAGCCGGGCCAGAGCGATCGGCGAGTTCGGCCCATGGACCGGCCAGACTGGGCGACTACCTGTGGGTGAGCTGCTTGAACGGGTGGATCGGCGCATGTCGGCGACGTCGCTCCAGGACTGGGCCACGTGTCCCACCAGCTACTTCATCGGCGAGGTCCTGGGGATACGTCCCCTGGAGGACCGCGCGAGGGCAGACAGCATCGACGCGCGGGACAAGGGAACGCTGGTCCACGGCGTGCTCGAGCAGGTCTTCCGGGCTCATCTGGGGACACCTGACACTCCCGGCATCGAGCCCGAAACCCCTTGGAGCACAGCCGATGTGGCGGTTGCGCTCGACCTGCTCGAGACCGAGGCACGTGCTCTCGACGCTCTCGGTCTGACCGGTCGCGAGGTGGTCTGGCAGGCTCAGCTGTCCCGACTTCGCCGCGCCCTTCGCCTCATCCTCGGCATCGATAGTGNNTCCTCGACCTGCCGACACAAGGGCGCGTCCCGTTCCCCGGTTCCGTCGACCGCATCGACGCGACGCGATCAGGGGGTCTGATCGTCACCGACTACAAGACCGGTGGGGGCTACGGCTACGACGAGATCCCCAAGCTTGGCAAGGCCGGCAAGGGCAGGACAGATGTCGACCTGACCGACCGGGGCCGCAAGCTGCAGCTCGTGCTCTACTCCCTCGCCGCGCGTGACCTGCACAACCTCCCGAAAGCGCCGGTCGAGGCCTACTACTGGTTCGTGGATCAGGGCGACCTGCACCGCGGTGGCGTCGTCGATGACGTTCAGGCAGGGCGGCTGCACGCTGTCCTCGACGTGGTCGTGGGCGGCATCCGCGACGGCATCTACCCGGCGAATCCCGGTGAGGAGAAGCACCACCCGCGTGAGACGTGGTCCTCATGTGCCTACTGTCCCTACGACCGGGTGTGCCCCTCGACCAGGCTCGAGCAGTGGAGTGGGATGCGTGAGGATCCGGCGGTCCAGCCTTACGCCGGCATCGCCGATCCGCAGGACGCCGAACCGACCACGGACGAGGAGGTGCGGGCATGACCAAGCCAGCCGATGACACCGACCGCGAGCTCATCCGCACATCGCATCAGGAGACGTTGTTCGTCGAGGCCGGGGCAGGCACCGGCAAGACCACCTCGCTGGTCGCGCGTGTCGTTCACATGGTGGCGACGGGCCACCTCGCCCAGATCGGCGAACTGGCCGCGATCACCTTCACCGAGAACGCCGCGGCCGAGCTGCGCAGCCGCATCCGGGAAGGTCTGGAGGAGGCCGGTCGGGGCGAGCACCTCGAGACGCGATATGACATCGGGCAGCGTGACCGGTGCCTCGTTGCCCTCCGTTCGCTCGAGGATGCCGTGATCATGACCCTGCATGGTTTCTCCGCCCGCATCCTCGGCGAAGCGCCGATCGAGGCCGGCTTGCCGCCAGGCTTCGCGGTCGCTGAGACGATGACCAGCTCGGTCAGCGCGGACGACGCGTGGCGCGGCTTTCTCGACGAGCTGCTCGACGACGAGACCATCCGGCCGCAGCTGCTTGCCGGACTGACCATCGACCCGCGCATCCTGACCACTCTTCACGACACCGCAGGCGCCATGTCGGGATCGTGGGACAGGTTGGTCGACCACCCGCTGCAGGTGCGTCCACTCCCCCGCATGGACGGGCGTGAGGTGGTCGCCGCTCTTCGTGTGGCGCTGAGGAACCAGGACGAGTGGCCTTGCGACGACCCTTTGTCGGTGCACCTCGCGGGGAGCACGACCGCGGCGCTGAAGGCACTCGACACTGCCACGGACCCGATGGACGTGCTCGAGGTCCTCAAAGAGACATCGTTGGGTTCGGCGGCCGGTCGGGCGGCTGCGTGGAAGGGCGCGGGCCTCGACAAGACCAATGTCATCAATGCCTTGACTGACGCAGAGCACGCACGTCTCATGCTCATCAGCGATGTCGGGGCGGCAGTGACCGAGACGCTGGCCGCCCGGGTGCAGGACTGGGTGTTGGCCGAGGCAGAGCGTCGCCGTTCCGAGGGATCGCTGGACTTCCACGACCTGCTCGTTCTTGCGCGAAACCTGTTGCGTGACAATGCTTCTGTACGTCGTCGCTTGCACGATGCCTGGCCGGTCATCATGGTCGACGAGTTCCAGGACACCGATCCGCTGCAGGTCGAGATCGTGCATCTGCTGGCGGGATCACCCGACGACAAGACTCAGGACGACAAGACACCGACGAGAAAGCCACCCAAGGGCTGGAAGACCGTCCCGGTCGAACCGGGCCGACTCTTCTTCGTCGGTGACGCCAAGCAGTCGATCTTTCGCTTCCGCCGGGCCGACATCGACACGTTCCGGGCTGTGGGACGCCGATACGACCAGGGACAAAAAGCCCTGACCGTCAACTTCCGCAGCGTTCCCGGGGTCATCCAGGCCGCGAACGCTATCTTCAAGCCGCTCATCGGCGACGACCTGACCTCAGGGATCCCCTACTCTCCGCTTCAAGAGTTCCGAAAGGCCACAGCGCCGAAAGAGGGGGCCACGACGATCGGCGCCGTGCCCGTGCATCTGCTCGGGGGGCCGCAGGGGGCCACCATGGCGGCGATCCGGATGAGCGAGTCGGCGCACATCGCCGACCTCGTCGTCCGCGTCAAGGCGGAGGCCTGGGTGGTTGGCAAGGTGAGCCGCCCGGCGTCATACAGGGATATGGCGATCCTCCTGCCCACCCGAGCCTCGCTCGGGTCGCTCGAGCGGGCGTTGTTGGCCCGCAGCGTGCCGTATCGCGTCGAGAGCCGTTCGCTCGTCTGGGCCACGGACGCAGTGCGCGACCTTGTGACGATGTTGCAGGCGATCGACAGTCCTTCCGATGAGGTGGCCGTCCTTGCGGCGCTGCGTCACCCTGGGCTTGCCTGCGCCGATGCGGCGCTCCTGAACTGGCGCGCGTCCGGCGGACGCTGGAACTACATGGCCACGCCACCAGAGTCGCTTTCGCTGGATCACCCTGTCGCTGCTGGACTTTCCGAACTTCGCCGCTGGCACGAGGCGCGATGGTGGATGCCGGTGAACGAGCTCTTGGCAGCGCTGGTGCGTGAGCTGCGCCTGGTCGAGCTGACCGCGTCGAAGAAACGACCGCGTGACCACTGGCGCCGGATCCGGTTCGTCGTCGACCAGTCACGAGCCTGGTGCGATGCCGGCGGTTCGGGACTGGGTGGCTTCGTGGACTGGGCGACACGACAGATCGAGAACGAGGCGGACGTCCTTGAGACGGTTGTGCCCGAGCCGGACGACGACGCCGTGCGCATCCTGACCATTCACGGGTCAAAGGGACTGGAGTTCCCGATCACCATCGTGGCCGGGCTGGCGTCGATGGGCGGGCGGTCGTCAAGACTCGTATGGGACATCGACGGTAAGCCGCAGATCCGGCTCAAGAAGGATGCGCTGGAAACCCCCGGCTATGCCGCCGCGAACACACTGGATGGCAAGGAGTCGAAGCTGGAGTCCACGCGACTGCTCTACGTCGCGCTGACCCGTGCCATGGACCATCTTGTGGTCGGCTGCTACCACAAGCAGTCGAAGAACGGCCAGAAGTCACACGCCCAGAAGGTGTGGGACCTGCTATCGAACAGCGCTCTTGCAGTGAATGATCCGATGTCAGCCGGCTCCACCACCGAGGCCGCCACCGAGCCTTTGCCGACCGATGCAGGCGGATCTTTGACGATCCCTCTGCCTGGCCGCGCTGAGTTCGCGCGCGCCCGCGACGAGTTGTTGGTTGCCGTCAATGCGCGCGTGGCGACGAGCCCGACGGCGATGGTCAAGCAAGCGCTTGCCACGGCTGCGATCGATGAGGCCGCCATCGAAGAGGCGAACGGGCAGGCTGCTGCCGAGGACGTCACAACGACCGGTGACGTCACACCGAAGAAGTACCCCCGGCGCTGGTCCAACAAAGGGGCGGCGATCGGGACAGCCGTCCACCGCGTGCTCGAGCTGGTCGACCTGACGAACCCGACCGACGACGAGATCATGCGACTCGCCGAGCTGGCCTGTGCGGAGTCCGAGATCCCCGGGCTGGTCCAGAACGTCGCGGGTCGTGCGGGCACGGCGTTGGGCGCCGACGTGGTGAGGCGGGCAGGTCAGGCGGGCCGTGCCTGGCGCGAGGTCTATGTCATCACCCGCGACGGTGACCGCTACGTCGAGGGCTATATCGACCTGCTGGCCGAGCCCTCCGACGGTAAGCTCGTGGTGGTCGACTACAAGACCGACAGGGTCGACTCGGCGGAAGACGCCGCGGCCAAGAACGCCTACTACGCCCCGCAGCTGGAGAAGTATCAAGAGGCAGTGAGGGCAGTCGCCGGGGTTGACGACGTCACCGCGCAACTGGTCTTCGCGGCACCGGCCCCAGCAGCCGACAAGGGTTGACCTTCGAGGCAGCTCCACCATGAACCCATCGCCTGTTCGGACGAGGACGCATCGGCCCAACGAACAGAACATGACCCTCAACGGTCAGAACAACGACCAAGTACTTACCAGGGCCTTACCGAATCCATAACCTTCTATCAACGGCGGCCCAGGAGGACCGTCTTCGTGAGCAGGGGAGGGGCCATGAACAACCATGGTGTCAGGAACGGGCATGATCGCGGATCCTCATTGTTTCCGTATGTAGGTGTGCCGGAACGCGACCTCGAAGGATCAATCGACGCTATTCCTGCTGACCGACTCGCCGCCCTCGTCAACGGCGAGGACCACATCCCTGCGGTACCGACGATGACCGCGGATCCTCAACTGGCAGAGGTGGAGCAGGACGACGCCGGCGCAGAGGGCGTCGGCCCGGCGGCTGGTCTGCTGGCAATTGCGCAGAAGGTGCATGACGAGTACGTGGCCGAGGGCCAGGCCAGGTACGACAACTTCGTGTCCATCGGCGAAGCTAGACACGACTCGCTCATCGCCGAGGCCGAGGCTCTTCTCGCCGAGGCGAACGCCGAGCGCGAGCACATGATCACCGCGGCGCGGGAGCGTTCTACCGAGATGGTCGCCGAGGCCCGGCAGCAGAGAGACACGATGCTTCACGATCTCGACAGCGAGCGTGGCTTGCTACAGAAGAAGATCGAGGACCTTCGGACCTTCGAGCGTGGTCACCGTGCCCACATGAAGTCCTACCTCGAGGGACAGCTGATCGAGCTGGAGAATGCCGGCGCCGACCAGACCGGATCTGATACCGAGAACTAGTGCGGCGCTGAGCTATCTTTCGCCCGAAGGTGAGGAACCCCCCGGCATCTCACCGTGCTGCCGTGCTCGGGAGTAGGTGAGGTTCACGAAGCCGCTGGGCCAGCTCTGGACGCTCTCGAGCCGCAGCGCGGCGCTCACACCCATGGGGTGGAACAGCGGCAGACCATCCCCCAGCAGGACGGGGACCTTGGTCAGGACCATGTCATCGATCAGCCCCTCATCGAGGAAGTCGCTGATGAGACGGCCGCCGTCGACGTAGACCCGGCCAAGCCCCATCGCCGTCCAACGACCCAGGGCCGCCCTCGGCGACTCCTGCCAGAAGGTGACCCCGTAACGAGGCGCGGGCGGGCGGTGGGTGAACACGAACACCGGCCGACTGCCGAACGGCAACGGGTCGAGATGGGCGATGTGGTCGTAGGTCCCCCGTCCCATGGCGAGCGCGTCCACGCTGTTCAGGAATGCTTCGTAGCCGTAGTCCTCGTCGCGCTTCGCGGCATCGGGGGGATCTTCGGCGGGGTCGAGATGATCCGGGATCCGCTCAACCCGCTCGGCATGACAACAGAGCTCATCGCCGGCAGCCCCTTCGATACCTACACCTGGCCCGGCATACTGCTCCTGGTTCTTGTTGGCGTGACCCCCTGCGTCTTGTCTCTTGGTCTCGTGGCCCGGAGGCGCGGCGCCCTTGGGCTTTCAGGGCTGTTCGGTGTCGGTCTCATGGCCTGGATCGGAGTCCAGTGGGCACTGCTGTCGGACCGATTGTGGCTGCAGCCAGTGATATTCGTTATCGGCGCAGCGATCGCCACGCTCGCGGCACTCGCCCGCCGCCGTGGGACACGATGAGCACATGGTCGACGACCGGAAGGCGCGACCATGAGCAGGGCAGACGCGGGATCCAGCATCTACAAGTCCGCCGCCGGCGAGCGAGAGGTTCAGCAGCGATTTCAAGGCGGCCCCGCTGCTCTCACTGGGTCACTGGGGAAGGCGCAAGACTCTCACTCTGGCGCTCGGCCCCGAGTCGCGCGCCTCCGCACGCGGCACCGGATCGTCACGAGACCTGGCCCGAGACACGGCCATGTTCGACTTGGTGCTGCTCATCTTCAAGCACTTCAAACCCCG
>PKWT01000080.1 GCA_003132125.1 Micrococcales bacterium
TGCCCGTCGATGTCGCGGCCGACCAGGCGCTGCGCTGGTGCCTGTTGGCCGGTGCCCGTTGCAACGACGCGCGGCTCTCACAGCAGGACGGCCGGTGGCAGGTCGTTGGCGACCCCACCGAAGGGGCGCTGCTGGTTGCCGCAGCCAAGGCGGGTGTGGACCTGGACGAGGTGCGCAAGGCGCTGCCTCGGGTCGCGGCCGTGCCGTTCAGCTCCGAACGCCAGTTCATGGCCACCCTGCACCGGGACATCACCACCGGCGCATCCGTGGTCCTGACCAAGGGTGCATTTGAGCGCATCGTGGACCTGTGCGGCTCCCAGATGGACCCTGCGGGTGCGCCACGGCCGCTGGATCGCGACCGCATCCTGTCCGCCGCCGAGTCGCTGGCCGCGGACGGGCTTCGGGTGCTGGCTACCGCGATGTGCCAGGTCGAGGACTCTGTTGAGCTCGACGAGGAACAGCTGTCCGGGGTGTTGGTCTTCACCGGCCTCCAGGCGATGCTCGACCCACCTCGGGCGGCCGCCACCACGGCCGTGGCCGCCTGTCACGCGGCGGGCATTCGCGTCAAGATGATCACCGGTGACCACGTCGGCACCGCCAGGGCGGTCGCCGAGCACGTCGGTGTCATCAGCGCGGAACGAGACGGCGGGGTCGTGACCGGAGTTGAGCTCGCGCACCTGGACGACGACGCCTACGCGGACACGGTCGAACGGGCGGGCGTGTTCGCCCGAGTCTCCCCGGAGCAGAAACTACGTCTGGTCGAGGCCTTGCAGGGGCGAGGACACGTGGTCGCGATGACCGGCGACGGGGTGAACGACGCCCCGGCGCTGCGCCAGGCCGACATTGGCATCGCCATGGGCCGTGCCGGAACCGAGGTCGCGAAGGAAGCCGCCGACATGGTGCTCACCGACGACGACTTCGCGACCATTGAGGGGGCCGTCGAAGAGGGTCGCGGGGTCTTCGACAACCTCACCAAGTTCATCGTGTGGACCTTGCCGACGAACATGGGTGAGGGGCTGGTCATCTTGGTCGCCATCGTCTTCGGATCTGTCTTGCCGATCTTGCCGGTACAGATCCTGTGGATCAACATGACGACCGCGGTGGCGCTGGGTCTGATGCTCGCCTTCGAGCCGAAGGAACCAGGAATCATGACCCGGCCACCCCGCGATCCTGCCCGCCCACTGCTCACCGGTGCACTGGTCACCCGGACCCTGCTGGTCTCTGCCCTGCTGGTCGGCGGCACGTGGTGGCTGTTCGAGTGGGAGATGGCCAACGGCGCCTCGCTGGCCGAGGCCCGCAGCGTCGCGCTGAACCTGTTCGTCACCGTCGAGACGTTCTACCTGTTCAGCTGCCGCTCACTGACCCAGCCCGCGTGGCGCGTCGGCGTCTTCAGCAACCGCTGGATGCTCGGCGGCGTCGCCGTCCAAGCGGCCGGGCAGCTCGCGATCACCTACCTGCCCGTCATGAACGAGTTGTTCCGCACGGCGCCAATCCCCTCCGAAGCATGGCTACGGATCCTCGCCGTCGCCCTCGTCGCGTCCCTTGTCGTCGCCGTCGACAAGCGACTTCGACACTCAGCCATGTGACTACCCCGCGGTCAGCGCCGGATGATGGCAGCGGTGCTCGAGGGAAAGCGACCTTGCCGACGGCCAACACCGAAGCCCCCACCCGGTTACCCTCAGTGGTTCACTACCGCCTACTTCCACCACCCCGCTGAGCTCGCAAATGAAGTCAGGTACGCAGGCTTCGACGCGGTGACGTTGCACGGAATCGAAGGCCCAGGCTGGCCCACGTCAAAGGATTGGTGACATCACAGATGTCCGGCTATTTGCTCGATCAGGGGTATTCATCTGAGCGGNNTCCGCTCAGATGAATACCCCTGTGCTCGATTTAGCACTGATTGGCTTTCTGGTGCTCATCAACGCCGTCTTTGCAGGCAGCGAGATGGCACTGGTTTCGCTACGGGAAGGCCAGGTCAAGCAACTGGAACGGGACGGCGGCCAGCGCGAGATGCGTCTGGTGCGACTCGCGCGCGACCCCAACCGGTTCCTGGCGACGATCCAGATCGGGATCACGCTGGCCGGTTTCCTGGCCTCGGCCACAGCGGCCGTCTCTCTGGCCGAGCCGCTTGTTCCCAGGCTGGGCGCCCTCGGTTCCGCCGCCGAGCCGCTCGCCATCGCAGGCGTGACGCTCATCCTGGCTTTCCTCACCCTCGTCCTCGGCGAGCTGGCCCCCAAACGCCTCGCCATGCAGAGAGCCCTTCCTTGGGCGCTGGTGGTGGCCAAGCCGCTGGACCTGCTCTCCACCGTCTCCCGACCGGCGGTGGCGTTCTTGGGCGTCTCGACCAACCTCGTGGTGCGCGCGCTCGGCGGACGGACGGACGCGGCCGCCGAAAAACTGAGCCAGGAGGAGCTGCGGGACCTCGTCACTAATCACGAGAGCCTCAATCCAGAGCAGCGGGAGATCATCAGTGGTGCCCTCGAGCTTCAAGGGCGCATGCTGCGCGAGGTGCTTGTGCCGCGTGGCTCGGTGTTCTTCCTCCGAGGCGACCTGAGTGTGGGCGAGGCCCGCAATGCGATGGCTGAGGCGGGCCATTCCCGTGCCCCGGTCACCCGCGGCAACCACCTGGACGACGTCGTGGGTGTTGTGCATTGGGGCTCGGTCATTACTGGCGGCGACGCCCGAGTCCAAACAGTGGTCACCCCCGCGATGGTGCTGCCGGACACCGCCCGCATCTCCAACGCGCTGCGCCAGTTCAAGGCGGAAAGGCAGCAGATGGCCATCGTGATAGATGAGTACGGCTCCGTCGACGGCATTGTCACGTTGGAAGACCTGCTCGAGGAGATCGTCGGCGAGATCTATGACGAAACCGACCGTGATCTCGTCGGGATCGCAGAGGCTGCAGACGGTTCCCTGACCCTGCCAGGCACCTTCCCCATCCATGATCTGGTCGACCTGGGCGTGAACCTCGAGTCACCGGACACCCGGGAATACAGCACGGTCGCGGGAATCGTGCTCATGCATCTCGGCAGGATCCCCGACAAGCCCGGAGACGTCGTCGAACTCGAAGGCTGGAACATTGAGGTGCTCGAAGTGGCCCATCATGCGGTGACGAAGGTGTGCATGCGACCGAACCCTGGCAGGCCTGCACACTCCGAAGTCTGAGACTTCCGGTCCGGGACAACGCCACACAGATTCCCCCCGAACAGGGTTGAGCGGGGACGCAACGGCCCGGTTGCGTCCTTGGGCGACCCCAACTGCGGACCTGTCCGGGCCCTGGTGATGAATGGACGTCCTCAGCTCGGCTACATGAGAGTGAGTCTCGATAGCGGCACCTGTCCTCGGGGCACATGGTGTATTGGTGGGGCTCAGTTGGGGTCGCACGCGCCGACGTCAGTGATCGAGGGTTGGCTTCGCCCCGATGAGTGAGCCGCCGACCTTGCCGAATGTCGGCGGACCCTGGGCCGCACATCGCCAAAGCTTTCAGATCGAAGTTCCGTGCAACATC
>PKWT01000228.1 GCA_003132125.1 Micrococcales bacterium
TCGCGCGCGTGGACGACGCCCGCACGACCAAGGACGTGGACCTCCTCGGAGAGCTCGACGACATCGACGTCGCCTTGGGGCGCCTGCGATCCGCAGCCGCGGTCGACCTCGGCGACCACTTCCGGTTCATCATCACCGGCCACGACAGGACCGTCCTTGGTACAGGTCAACCCCACGTGGACGGGTACCGCGTGCACGTGGACGCGTACTGCGGAGCGGTCAAGCGCCACACGTTCGGTGTAGACCTCGTGACAGGGTCGCTCATGACCACCGCCCCCGACGCGGCGACCCCCACCCCGGCACTGAACCTGCGGGGCCTTACCCCACCGACTCTGCGCCTGTACCCGGTGGTCGACCACATAGCCGACAAGCTCTGCGCCACCCAGTCCACCTACGGCGCGGCCCGAGACCGCCCGTCCAGCCGGGTCCGTGACCTGGTCGACCTCGTCGTCTTCGCCCGGTCCCAAAACGTGGACGGCGACGCACTCATCAATGCGATCCGCGCGAAATGGAATCACCAGGGCCTGGCAGGTGACCCCCTGTTCGACCCGCCAGCGCACTGGCGGCGGCTGTACCCACCGTTGGCCAGGACCGTCCCCAAGTGCGAGGCCCTGACGACGTTCCCGTCCGCAGTGGAGCTCGTCGGTAGGTTCCTCGGTCCGGCCCTCGACGGGTCAGCAGCCGGGCGCCGGTGGTCCTTCGACCTTGCCAGGTGGGAACCCGGCCTACAGGTTCACCCGAACGAGAATCCGTGAACCCAATCTGCGGGTCGTCGAGGACACCTTCGGAGTCCGCAACCAGTCCGCAAGAAGGTCCGCAAGAAGTTCACAGGATCGACTTGCTCGACACAGGCAGCGACACAGGATCCTTGGCGGGTACACATTGGGTACACATGCCAGCCGTAAACGACCGATGAGCGTCAACGTCGTCTAACGCCAAAGCCCTTTGTTTCCAACACTTTAAGGCGTGATCATGCATTGCCAACGATAGCCTGATCGCCCTCTCAAGGCGGTAGCGCGGGTTCGAATCCCGTCGGGGCTACCAATCAGATCCCCGTCCTGCGCATAGGGCGGGGGTCTTTCTCATGTCGGGTGTCAGGCTTGCTGCTGTTGGGCCCGCGCCAGAATCTCGGTGAGCTTGTTGGCGCCGGCGACCACAGTCGCCGCGTGCAGGCGACCGGGCTGACGGGAGACACGCTCGATCGCACCGGAGATGGACACCGCGGCCACGACCCGCCCGGATGGGCTGCGAACGGGTGCCGACACGGAGGCGACTCCGAACTCGCGCTCGCTCACGCTCTGGGCCCACCCGCGTCGGCGGACGCCGGACAAGGTGGTCGGGTTGAACTTCGCGCCCTGGAGCCCGCGGTGCATCCGGTCAGGCTCTTCCCAGGCGAGCAGCACCTGAGCTGCGGAACCGGCGAGCATGGACAGGCTGGCACCGACCGGGATCGAGTCGCGCAGTCCCATGGGGCGCTCGGCGGCTGCCACACAGATGCGCTGGTCGCCCTGGCGGCGGAAGAGCTGGGCGCTCTCGTGGGTGTGATCCCGCAGGGCACCCAGGACAGGACCGGCGGCGGCAAGGAGACGGTCCTCGCCGGCGGCTGAGGCCAGCTCGGCGAGACGGGGACCGAGGACGAATCGACCCTGCATGTCACGTGCCACAAGGCGGTGGTGCTCGAGGGCTACCGCGAGGCGATGCGCGGTCGGGCGGGCCAGCCCGGTGGCGCCGACGAGCTGGGCCAGGGTCGAGGGCCCGGCTTCGAGCGCGCCCAGAACGATGGCGGCCTTGTCCAGAACGCCGACTCCGCTAGAGTTGTCCATCACATGATATTGCCGTCTCAGAGCCTGAGACGCAAGTTCATGCTCGATAAATCTGGGCGAACCTCGAGACTGTGGCACCCGGAACCGGGACATGACAGCAGGGTCAGGTCGTACGTCATCACGAAGGAGTCACTCATGGCAGGCACGCTGGCCGAGAAGGTTTGGGACGCACATGTCGTGCGACGGGCTGAGGGCGAGCCCGACCTCCTGTACATCGACCTGCACCTAATTCACGAGGTGACCAGCCCCCAGGCGTTCGACGGCTTGCGACTGGCCGGCCGCACGGTTCGCCGGCCCGACCTGACTCTGGCCACTGAAGATCACAACGTTCCGACCACTCCTGGGCCCATTACTGACCCGGTGAGCAAGACCCAGGTGGAGACCCTCCGTCGCAACTGCTCCGAGTTCGGCGTCAAGCTCTTCCCGATGGGCGACGTCGACCAAGGCATCGTGCACGTCGTCAGCCCACAGCTTGGCCTGACCCAGCCGGGCATGACGATCGTCTGCGGCGACAGCCATACGTCCACCCACGGCGCCTTCGGGGCACTGGCCTTCGGCATCGGCACCAGCGAGGTCGAGCATGTTCTGGCCACGCAGTCGTTGCCCCTGAAGCCCTTTCAGACTCTCGCCGTCACTGTCAACGGCGAGCTGGCCGACGGCGTGACAGCAAAGGACATCGTCCTTGCGGTCATCGCCAAGATCGGCACGGCGGGCGGCCAGGGCTACGTGATCGAGTTTCGCGGCACGGCGATCCAGACGCTCTCGATGGAGGCGCGGATGACGGTGTGCAACATGTCCATCGAGGCCGGCGCGCGTGCCGGCATGATCGCTCCCGACCAGACCACCTTCGACTACCTCCAGGGCCGCCCGCACGCTCCGCGTGGCGCCGACTGGGACGCAGCGGTCGCGCACTGGTCAGAGCTTCGCAGCGACGACGACGCGATCTTTGACGCCGAGATCCACCTCGATGCCAACGAGCTGACGCCATTCGTCACCTGGGGCACCAACCCGGGCCAGGGCCTGCCTCTTTCGGCCAGCGTCCCCGACCCCGAGTCCTTCGGCAACGAGTCCGACAGGGCCAACGCCAGACGAGCCCTGGAGTACATGGGCCTGACCGCTGGCACCCCTCTCAAGGAGATTCGGGTCGACACCGTCTTTGTCGGCTCCTGTACCAACGGCCGGATCGAGGACCTACGCGCCGCAGCTACTGTCATCAAGGGCCACACGGTCGCCAGCGGCGTTCGGATGCTCGTCGTTCCCGGCTCGGCCAAGGTGCGGCTGCAGGCCGAGGCCGAGGGCCTGGACAAGGTNNGCGCATCGACCTCCAACCGCAACTTCGAAGGTCGCCAGGGCAACGGTGGTCGCACCCACCTGGTGAGCCCGCTGGTGGCTGCGGCCACTGCGGTGCGCGGCACGCTGTCCGGTCCGGCCGATCTCTGAGCCGGAAACGAACCCAGTCAACAGACCCAGGCACCGACCCAGAACTGAGGAGTCATCGCGATGGACACGTTCACGACCCACACCGGTGTTGGTGTGCCGCTGCGCCGCGGCAACGTAGACACCGACCAGATCATCCCCGCCGAGTACCTCAAACGGGTGACCCGCAGCGGGTTCGAGGACGGTCTCTTTGCCGCGTGGCGCAAGGACACGGAGTTTGTCCTCAACAACCCGCTGTATGCCGCCGGGTCGGTCCTGGTCGCCGGTCCTGACTTCGGGACGGGGTCCTCTCGTGAACACGCGGTGTGGGCCTTGATGAACTATGGGTTCCGGGTCGTGATCTCGTCGAGGTTTGCCGACATATTTTGTGGCAACAGCGGCAAGGCTGGGCTGCTCACGGCTCAGGTGAGCCAAGGCGACGTCGAGCTCATCTGGAAGCTTCTCGAAAGCGAACCGGGCGCCGAGGTCACGGTGGACCTTCAGGCCAAGACCGTTACGGCCAAGGGCATCACGGCAAGCTTCGAGGTGGATGACTACACCCGTTGGAGGTTGCTCGAGGGGCTGGACGACATCGGTCTGACCTTGCGTCAGGAGTCCGAGGTGACTGCTTTCGAAGCGAAGCGGCCGTCATACATGCCGACGACGATCGACGCCTGACCCACTGGGGGCGAGCGCCTGACCGGGCGCCACGAGCACTTTTCTTTCCTTTCTGACGAAGGGGTGTCTGCGGCCTGCAGACACCCCTTTTGCGTCTCGTCAAGTGACGCAGCGATGGCTCGCAATGCCACGGACTCATGTTGGCGGCTTGATCCCGGGGTTCGAAAAGTGTTGTGAATCCTAGCGATTCGTTGATCAGGTCCACGACCTACAGCCATGTTCCGGGCGTCGGAAGTGCCGCCCGACGTGGCCGGAGGCATCCCTTTCAGGACGATATGGAAGGACCCAAAGGCGTTGCGACACAACGATTCCAATACGCGTGGTTGTGGACGGCGAGTGTTTGTGGCTCTAACGTCATTCTCAAGTCGGGCGTTGGCCCGGTCGCCCAAACCGCCGGGCATGGGGCTCGGCGAAAATTTCCTCTGGAGGGGAAGACGTGAACAAGGGACAACTGATCGAAGCCCTCGAGGGTCGTCTCGGCGGCAAGAAGGCCGCGNNGGCTTCGGTACGTTCGAGAAGGTAGTGCGCGCGGCACGGACCGGTCGCAACCCGCGCACCGGCGCGAGCGTCAAGATCAAGAAGACCGCCGTCCCGAAGTTCAAGGCCGGCACCAAGTTCCGCAAGGTGGTCGCCGACCCACGCGAGCTCCCCAAAACTGCTGCCGCCGGCGGGAGAGCTGCTCCGGCGAAGGCTGCCGTCAAGAAGGCCGCGGTCAAGAAGGCCGCTGCTGCCAAGAAAACCACAGTGAAGAAGGTCGCCGTGAAGAAGGTCGTAGCCAAGAAGGCAGTGAAGAAGG
>PKWT01000235.1 GCA_003132125.1 Micrococcales bacterium
CCGCCACATTGAGCACAAACTCAGCCCCTCCCTGATTCGTCGGGGAGGGGCTGATCTTGCTCTAGTCTCAGTTTTAGTCCAACGTGTGATCACCACGCGGCCCGCAAGCCGATCCCCTTACGCAGATCGCCACCGGGCTCGAGTGCCTCGTCATGTTGACCCGCGTGACGTTCAGTCTGCGTAAGTAGGTACGCCATTTCCTTGTCATGGACCCCCAAGGTCAGCAGGCCCGCGGCAACAACAAAGGGGTAATAGAGCATCGCCGCAAACCGTGGCGATGCTCTGCCAAACTGGCAGGCGAATCAGCTCTCCGGGAACGTGATCCGATGATGGGACGGGAACCATGAAGAAGTACCTGGACTGGGCGAGCCGCGAGTACACCATGAGGCAACGGATGATTGCCCTCGTCCCTCTCGCCTTCCTGTTCCTGCTGATCCTGCCCTTCCTGCTCGTCCGGGGCTCGGGCAGGCTCGACCGGAAGCTCCGGCTCCCGCGCTTCAGGGCTGGCCGCGTCAACCGGATCGCGGGCGCGAGCCTCGGCGTGGCTGGCGTGTCCTTCGCGCTGTGGTCGATCGGCTCACAGATGACAGTCGGCTCCGGGACACCTCTACCGATGATGCCGACGCAGCGACTCGTCGTGAAGCCTCCCTTCACCAGGTGCCGGAACCCCATGACGCTGGGTACCATCCTCGGTGGGCTGGGGATCGGCGTCTGGATCGGCTCGTTCTCGGCGATCGCGATCGTCACGGCGCTGGGGACGGCGTTGCTGGCCTATGTCCGGTTCATCGAAGAGAAGGAACTGGAGGCCCGCTTCGGGCAGGACTACGTGGACTACAAGCGGACCACGCCGTTCCTCCTGCCGCGCGTGCGGAGGAGAGCCGAGGAACATCGTCCGTGACCCGGCCCTCGCCGCCGTGGGTGATCAGCGTTGGGAACTGGCCCTGTGGAGCGCGGGGATGGAAGCGGTCCTGGTCGCCGGTCCTAACGTTCGCAATTAGCCGCTGTTGGGGCGAACCCTCGGGGCCCTTGGCGGCCGCCGCCTTGCCTGACGCCCGCTACCATCAGGCATGGACGAGGTTTCCGATGTCGCCACGCAGCGACGCGCGGCGTCCGAGCATCTGATCGAGAGGCTGTCCGGCTCGGATGATCCGGTGCTGGCCTACAAGGCCGGTCTCCTGGCGGGCATGTCCCCTGAGTCGGCAGAAGCACGGGCGCTGCAGGCGCGGATCCCCGGTTCGCCGAGCGCACGCGCGCTGTTGCGCATCTTCGAGCAGGACGAGAAGACCCTCCACCACATCTACCGCAAGTGGCAGGGTCCGCACTGGACGTTGACCTGTCTCGCCCTGATCGACTACCCGCCCGGCGATGCGGCGTTGCGGCCGTTGGTGCACCGTGTCTACGACTGGCTTTTCTCCAGGCACTTCCTGGAGTCGCCCCTGACCGCGATCTACCCTGGCCAGGAAGACCGGGTCCGCCACTGCGCCTCGATGGACGGCAATGCGATCTGGTATTCCGTCCCAGGAATCACTCATCCCGGCGCGCGGTCTGTGGGCATACGGACTCGCCCACGGCCACCAACCGGCCTTGGACGCCGCCCAGAAGGTGGCCGACTTAGTGCTTGCCCGACGGCTTCTGTGGCACCTGCGCGACGACACCCTGATCGTGCCCGACGCCGGTGATAACCGGCGGCGCCATGACGCGATCTCCGCCCATGCCGCGTTGGGTGTGCGTTTTTGTCCGGCAGAGGATCCGCTTGCGGCTTAGCGAAGACATGTCCGTCGACGCCCAACTCCAGGTACCAACACGTCAGTCAGCGTTCGTCATGTGAGAAACGCGCAAGGCCAGGTTCAAGCTCTGACCGGTTTCTGAGTAACTGTGCCGACCCTTGGCGGCTCCACGGTCGGCCCCTGACATGGATCGCCGTGCTGGGCGGCGGCCACGCAGCCCCTCGTCCTGCTGCGCCATCTCGACGAGTCGACGCAGAATGAAGTCCAACTGCACCGGCATGGGCTTCTCGCACCACAGCGTGCCGTCCTTGTCGAAGACGGCCACCCGATCCTCGACCGGTACCGCCTTCGCGGTTCCCCTGCCGCAGACTTGCTCAACGAATCGAATGATGTTGTTCTTCGTCTCGCCCTCGTTCCAGCTCGACAGTGGCTCGGTCACCTGGCACCTCCACGACGCGACGTTGGCGACAACCATGGCCAAGACCCCCATCGGTGACATCACCCGGGGGAGGGATGACTCGCCACGCTCAGCCATGCTGGACCGGAGAGTAGCCGGATGTCCCTTTGCGGTGGTGCGACGGAGCACGATTCCTGCCTTCACCCGCAGGTCATCCCTGTAGAAGCGGGGCCGGTCATGACCTTGGTGACCTCGTTTTTGGGCTGTCTTCGGTAGCGGCGCACACGTCGAGATAGGCGTCAGGTCAACCCACGCCACGTCGTGCTCGGACGCCCGGTCGTCAGGCCATTTTGGGTGAGCGCTCGGCGATCGCCGCGGCGAGCAGCGCGCCCGGAACGGCCAGCACCAGCATCGTCGCGAGCCCGCTCAAGGCCGGCCACTCGAGATACGGCTGCCCGAACGCCCAGAAGACCGAGAGTCGGTTGAGCCAGGCAGGCCAGTCGAACATGGGCACGAAGTAGCCCACCAGGTACGACGCCCCGACGACGACGGCGAGCACCCTCATCGCCGCGCCCGGCGAAGCCAGGCGACGAGGATGGCGGCCACCGCCCCGAGCGCCGCGCCCAGCAGCACGCACTCGACCCCGACGCGGCCGAGGCCGGCCACGTCGAACGTTCCTCCCACGGCCGTCCCGGCGACAGCCAACCCGCCCAGGGCTACGACGGTCACGACGACGACGCCGACCACCAGCGCCACGAGCCGCTCCCAGACGAGCCTCGACCACGAGACCGGCCCTGCCAGGACCATCTCCACCCGTCCGTCCGCGAGATCCGCGACCCATCCCGACGCCTGCGAGATGACGAACGCGGCGACCACGGGCGAGACCATCGCACCGGAGAACGACCAGTACGCGTCCTCCGTAGTGACCCCGGGCCCGCCGCCCGCGATAGCGCCGATGAAGTCGAACGCCGACCACACATCCATCACGGCCGGCTGCAGCGCCGCCAGCAGGACCATGCAGGCCGCGGTACCTGCTGCCCACACGAGCAGCCCGAACCGCCCGCGGCGCAGCGTCGCGGTCCAGATCGAGCCGAGCATTACCGTCGGGACCTTGGCCGCCCGGGTGGCGTCGGCCGTCGTCGTCCGCCGCGTCCAGAGGGGCGCCGCGTAGTCGCGGCTCCCGAAGGCCCAGGCTGCGAGCGCGAGGAGCACGAGGGCCATGGCGACGAG
>PKWT01000022.1 GCA_003132125.1 Micrococcales bacterium
TGACCAGAGACTCCCTCTGGCGAGATGACGAAAGCGATGCGGGCTAATGACTGAACCGACCCTTGATCCGCTCGTCCAGCGGGCAATGCTCAGCAACGACGTGGCGTACGAGGTGCTGCCCTGCGATCCCGACATGGCCGATACAGCTGCCTTCTGCGCTCACTACGGCTTCGCCATTGAGCAGGCGGCGAATACCATCCTCGTCGCCTCCAAGAAGGTCGCCCCGCCGAAGTACGCCGCATGTGTCGTGCTGGGTACAACTCGGTTGGACGTCAACAAGAAGGTCAGAGAACTGCTCGCCGTCAGACGTCTCTCCTTCGCAGACGAAGAGACCACCGTGAACGTCACAGGCATGATGATTGGTGGGGTCACTGCGTTTGGCATTGACGATCTGCCCGTCTACATCGATAGTGCGGTCATGGAGCAAGCCCAGGTGGTTANNGAGCTCACCAAGCTGCCCAACGTTGTGATCATCGAGGGCCTCGCCAAGCCCACGTAGCGCCGTCGTCCCCTGAGCGAACGGATGTGCCGTCAGCGAGCCGCTCGCATCGCAAGCAGATCCGGTCGTGTCTTTCGACCCTCTACCGTCCCGATTGCGGAACCCCTTGGTTACGTCCCCGGGGGTGCGGTCTCCAGAGGGAGTCTGGGCTGGCTACCTTCCCGTATGCCAGTCCGCAGCTTTCACCGGGACACGGGCGTCCAACGGACACGGCATTCTTCACGTCCTTGAGTGAGATGCCCTGCTGGGGCACCCTCGGCGTGGTCATCGCCCGTCGCCGGCCGTCGCAGTCCTTCGAAGCAAGAGGCACGTCGGCAGTCGAGCACCCGCGAGGGAGCTGAGAGGTCGCGCGCGAACCATTCATGTTTGTGATACCCAGGTAGCACTTGCCAGCCGGAGTGATACTAAAATCGCAGATCAGTAGCACTATAATCGGTGGATGGGAGGTATGTAGCAATGCTGGTCGAGGACTTCGCCATGGGGCAGCGGGACCATGTTGTGCGCGCCGAACGCGGATACCGCGCCTTCGTCCCGCCCACATTGCCTCCGGTGCTGCCCCTGAGTGCCGCTCTCATGCGTCAGCTGTCCGCAGCTGACAGGGCGATCGGCGAGCTCGCCGGTGCCGGTCGCGAGCTGCCGAACCCACATCTCCTCTCCCGAGTGCTCCTGCGGCGAGAAGCCGTCCTGTCAAGCCGGATCGAAGGCACCCGGGCGTCCCTGTCCGACCTTGTCCTGTTCGAGATCGACCAACCGCAGGACGACCAGCACAACGACGTCCGCGAGGTCTTCAACTACGTCCGCGCCATCGATCATGTGCTGGCGCCAGACCGACGATTGCCCCTCAGCCTGAGTCTGCTGCGGGAGGCTCATGGCATTCTGCTGACCGGTGTCCGTGGCGGATACGCCACACCCGGTGAGTTCCGAACCAGCCAGAACTGGATCGGCCCACCCGGCGCGGTGATCGACAATGCGACATATGTCCCGCCGCCTCCCGAGCGACTCTGGGAGTGTCTCGACGGGCTCGAGCGGTTCTTGCACGCCGAGAGCGATCTGCCACCATTGCTGGCCATCGCCGCGGTTCACTACCAGTTCGAAGCCATCCACCCCTTCATCGACGGGAACGGCCGCGTGGGACGGCTGCTGGTGGTGCTCCTCTTGATCGAGTGGGGTCTGCTCCCGGCGCCGCTGCTCGACCTCTCTGCCTACATCGAGCCTCGACGAGACCAGTACTACGAAGGTTTGCTCCGCGTGTCGACAGACGGCGACTGGGCCGGATGGTTCGATTTCTTTCTCACTGCGGTGGAGCGGCAGGCACGCGATGCCCTCGCGCGGGCACGGCAGTTGCACGCGCTGCGCTCGCAGATGCGCGAGGAGGTGGCCACTGTCAAGTCCTCTGCCCTGCCGGCGAAGCTCGTGGACGCTCTATTCGATGTGCCGGTCATGACCATCCCCCGCGCGAAGGAACTCCTGGGGGTGACTCACCGGGCGGCCACCCAACATGTCGAGCGGCTGGTCGCACTGGGGATGCTTAAGGAGATCGACCTCGGCCATCGCCCGCGCCGGTTCATCGCGCCCGGGATCATGGCTGCGGTGGAGGGGCCGGACGTGGGCCAGACATGGCGTTAGGCCACCGCCGTGGGGTCAATCACACCTTGCCGCCCCTAACACGGGCGGCGCGTCCCTCATCTGTCTTGTCGCACTCTGCTCGCCGGGTGGTCGGCGCCGATAGTGTGACGGCGTGGTAGGCAGCCCAGCGTTGGGTCTTGGCGGTGAGCCGCAGTTCGGGGGCGGGCTCGCGCATCGTGGCGAGCTTGAGCCGGCGCAGCCCGGCGGTCAGGTCGGCCGGCAGGCCCGGCCCTTCCGGCAGATCGCGGCGGCGCCACGGTAGGTATCAAGTGGCATCCGGTTCGTTGCAGACAACAACACGGGCTCCTCCACCGAGGCGGTGAACCGCACTTGCCGTAAGGGGTCCTCGTGGCCGGTAACACCCGTGTGCTCCATCAGAGCCGCAATGGCCCACGCTAGGCCATGGCCCCTCCCGTTTCCGATCATCCATATCGGCTGGCAAGTCTGGGCGTCGTGTGCACGCGGAGTGGTGCGATCCCGGTCAACTCTCGACGGGGTTGTTTAACCATGGGGCGTCAACATGGCGTCGTCGACACTGAGGGTTGGTCACACCTCACCACAGACGAAAAGAAGACGACATTCGAGCAGCAGTCACGAATCTTGTTGGTTGGTGTCGACGGCGTCCCCTTCTTCGTCATCGATGGCCGGTACGGCATCTCGGGAGCCCAACCCGCCGACGCCGTCCTGCAGACACTGGACAAAGCCTGGTCAGAGCATTCACCACTCACCCTCGTGGCTTCGGAGGGCTCCGCGCCGTCACAGGACGGCGTACGAGTGCAGCCTTCGCGCCAGCGGCCACTAGGCCAGCGGCTTTGCCAACCAGTGTTCGGCGTACCGGCCGTCGTTGAATGCGGGCACCTCCTCGTACCCGAGGGTCGCATACAGCCGGCGGGATTCGACGAGGTCGTGGCGGGTGTCCAGGCGCAGTACTGACACGCCGTGCCCGCGGGCGAGGCGTTCCAACTCGCCCATCAGGCGGGCGCCAAGCCCAATGCCTCGGGCTGCAGGAGTAACGAAGAGCCGCTTCACCTCTCCGACCCCCTCCGGCTGGAAGCGTAGGCCCGCGCAACCTAGGACCGCGTCGCGCTGGCGGGCAACAAGGAACAGGCCGGACGGTAGCGCGAGGTCGATGCTGGGGTCCTCGCGAAGTGAAACGTCGATCTCTTCATCCGTCGCCTGCCGGCCGTAGTACCTGCTGGCGACGTCATCGATGTAGGACCTCAGGATTTGGCTGGCAGCCGAGGCGCCTGGGGCCAAGACCTCGATGAGCACCGGTTCGGGCGAGAAGTCCATACCCTCAGTCTCGCCCACGTTCATGCCCAGTGCGTGCGGCAAAGTGCCCNNCCAACCGACAGATCTCAGCGTCCATCTCCGCCAGTCCTGAAAGCGTCGAGCCGTCCCACGAGCAGATCTGCTCGACCTCGTCGTTGGCCTCGAACGGCGTCAGGTTGGGGGTGACTCGTGCCAGAAAGACTGCGGCGTACTCAACCCTGTGATCCGGCGTCAACTCGAACGTGGCGACGCCTGCGAACTCCAGGCTGGGGCGGCCTGCCCGGTCTCTTCGACATACTCGCGGGCCGCCG
>PKWT01000001.1 GCA_003132125.1 Micrococcales bacterium
GCAGCACGCCGACCGTGCCGGCAGTCCCGCTGGCCAGGGCTCGGGCTGTCGGGTCGGGTCCGCCGTAGCCGAGTTCGTCGGCGACCGCCAGGACCCTGTCACGAAGGGTGGCGGAGAGCTGATCGGGACGCGAGAACGCGTTGGAGACCGTCATACGGCTTACGCCCAGATGGTCGGCCAGAGTTTGCAGCGTGACTCGTCCCATGGTGCTGATCAGCCTGCCTGGCTGCTCATACCCGAGGGTGCCGGGGCGTGCCTTGCCGGTCGTGGTGGCGCTACGACGTCGGCCAAGTGGCGCAGCCCGCCAGCGAGCGCCTTACGCGTTCGCGGGACTACTGGGACCCTATCGACGTGGGGCACGACGGGGGCGTCGGGAAGTGCGCTGCGCGCCTCTTGGACTCCTCTCTGAGCCAGGATCAGTGCGAATGGAAGCGAGAACATGCCAACTCCAGTTTGCGTAGGTGTCTCTTCACAGAGGCGTTTCTATACCGCTACAGTAACCAAATTTTCTGTACCGGTCAAGAAGTCAGCTCTGGCTGTTCGTCAGCTGGGCGCGTCGGGCCTTGCGCCGAAAGCGCAGGATCTGGACCACGCCGACCACCCAAACGATGTACTGCACTGACATGGCGGCCCGGAACGAGTCCACCGTGTAGGTCGAAGGACCACCGGGCGCCACGTGGTCGAGCACGATGCCGATCAGGGCCACGGTGCTCAGGGATGCCACGAAGCCACCAACGTTGACGATCCCGGTGGCGCTGCCCAGACGGGTGGGTGGGTTGAAGGTCCGCGCCAGGTCGAAGCCCACCATCGAGCCCGGCCCGCCCACGGCGAGGACCACCACGAGGACGATCAGGAGCCACAGGGGTGCGCGGCCGGGCCACACGAGCACGACTGCCCAGACCGCCATGATGGAGCCGACGATCCACAGGATCAGCGTGGACCGGGAGTACGGCCACCGGGTGACGAACGCGCCGATCAGCGGGCTGGTCACGACGGCGGTGGCGGTCATGAGGATGAGCAGTCCACTGGCGGCACCCGGTGTCAGGCCCTGTCCGGAGACCAGGAACGGGAAACCCCACAGGAGCGCGAAGACGGTGGCGCCGAACTGCGCGGAGAAGTGCGACCAGAGACCGAGGCGAGTTCCCGGCTCTGACCAGGCCAGCTTCAGCGCCCGGCCGACGGCCCGCATCTTGAGCTCGTCCCGGTGATGGTCCTCGTACGGCGAATCCCTCACGAAGATGATCAGGACGACCCCGAGAGCGACACCGACACTCGCGGCTGTGGCAAACGACTTGGTCCAGCCCACGCTGTGCAATGCCGCGGACAGGGGCGCCGTGGCGGCGACCGCGCCAACCTGCCCGAGGACGCCGGTCAGCTGGGTGATCATGGCGGTTCGTGCAGGCGGGAACCACAGGGCGACCAGCTGCATGAGGCTGATGAAGATCATCGCGTCGCCCATGCCGACGAAGACTCGAGCCGCGACCCCGGCGCCGAACGTGCTGGCGAAGGCGAACGCGAACTGGCCGCCAGTCATCAGCACGACCCCTGTGATCAGCAGCTTCTTGGCACCGACGCGGTCCAGGAGGGCACCAACAGGGACCTGCATGGCCGCGTATACGAACAGCTGCACCATCGTGAACGTGGCGAGCTGGGCGGAGGTGATGTGGAAACGCTCTGCCGCGATAAGCCCGGCAACACCCAACGAGGTGCGGTGGAAGACCGCGAGGATGTAGACGGAGGTGGCCGCAGCCCAGACCACCCACGTCTTTCGGCCACCGAGGCGGTAGCGCAGTGTCGGGTCGGTGGGGGCTGGCTCGACGTGGGGTGGCGGCGTCATCGGATGCTTCCCGCCTGCTCGTGCGCCACCTTCAGATGGTCGTGGGTCGCCGTGAGGAAGTCTGCCTTGGTCCCGGTAGTGAGCAGACCGATCAAGCGCCTGTGCGACGTGATGGCCCGGTCCATACGCGCGTCCGAGACCCGCAAGACGATATGCGAGATGCACAGCTGCCGCTCACGCAGAGAGTGGTACTGCCGGGTCAAGATGGCGTTGCCGGCTGCCGACACGATGCGCTCGTGAAAGGAGCGGTCGGCCGCGGCAAAGTCCTCTACGGCGCCCGACTTGCGCGCGGTTCGCAGCAGCGCGAGCAGCCCCCCGAGGTCGTCCAGGATCTCCTTGCGGTGTGGCCACATGCGGCTCGCGGCCCACTCCTCGATGACCGCGCGGGCCTCAACGACATCCTGCGCCTCCTGCGCGGAGACCGGGACGACCATGGCACCCTTCTTGGGATAGAGCCTGACCAGGCCCTCGACCTCGAGGCGTAGCAACGCTTCACGTACCGGGGTGCGAGAGACGCCGATGGCTTCGGCGACCTCGCCCTCGGTGAAGAACTGACCCCCCGCGTTCGTCCCGTCCAAGATCCCGCCCTTGACGTGCGCGTACGCACGCGCAGAAGCAGAGGGCATACCGGATGTTGCCTTCATGATGCATCTATCATAGATGCATCATACCGAGCGCCAAATGACCACGGTGGGTAGTTTGCGCGACAGGTACTGCTAGGGCAGGGAACATATACATCCCACGGTGCGAGGGGTCGATACGTTGTGCGGACCGTCCGCCGTCCCGGTAGCAGAACCCTTTGGTTACGTCCGCGGGGGTGCGGTGTCCAGAGGGAGTCTGGGCTGGCTACCTTCCCGTATGCCAGTCCGCAGCATTCACCGGGACACGGGCGTCCGACGGACGCGGCATCCTTCACATCCGTCAGTGAGATGTCCTGCTGGGGCACCCTCGGCGTGGTCATCGCCCGTCGCCGGCCGTCGTAGTCCTTCGAAGCAGGAGGCACGTCGGCAGTCGAGCACCCGCGAGGGAGCTGAGACCGCGAGTGCCGCGAGGCGCAGCACGCCGCATGGCCCGTTGACGTGCGAGTGAATCTTCACTGACGAGGTCTTCGGGTCCGCGGCGAC
>PKWT01000024.1 GCA_003132125.1 Micrococcales bacterium
AGCGCGTCGGTCTTGCGGTTGTGGCCGGTGTCGAACAGCCGGACCCGGGCCGCGAGCTTGGCCGGGACGTCAACAACGTGCTCGCCGGCCTCGACCAGCCGTTGGGCCAGCGGTCTACCGGCGCCGTTGGCGCCCTCGACCGCCCAGACCCGGTCAGGCCAGGCCTTCACGTAGGACAGCATCGCGGTGTACCCGCGCTGATCGGTGGTGAACCGGCCCGACCCCAGCAGGTGTTCTTGTTGGTCCACGACCTCGATGGTGGCCGACAACTTGTGGGGGTCGACCCCGATGATGACCTGTTCCATGACGCTGCGCCCTTCCTCGAACCGATAGGAGACGGCGAGGTGGGCAGTGCTACTTCGAGCTGGGCAGTCCCCTCTTGAGCCACGCCTCGCCACGGTGTTCGGCGGTCCGCAGTCCAGATGAGAGCCACACCAACAAACGGTGGGCAGCCGAAAAGAGAGCGTTCCACCGAACACCTGGACCGAGTCTGGCCTGACACCGATCCTGGGAGAAGTCTCTAAGTAGCCGAAAACCGGGGCGCAACGGTCAGCGACATCCAACGCGCGACGATCCGCGCCCACGCCGAAGCCCTCGCCCAGGCCGGGATCCCGGTTCGGAACATCAAAAACATGATCGGCGTCGCCGGTGACGAGTGTGGTCCCGGCCCGCTGGGCCTGATCACCAAGTTCAACCGCCTCACAGCTCTCGAAATGGCAGCCGCCCCGCCGGAACCTTCAACCCGGAGGACCTGCCCTTCTGAACTCCGACCGTTGAACCCGTAGCAGCCCGCAAAGTGACCCGGAGGTCCCTGTGAACGTCAGCGCAGCCAGTCCCGTCAGCCCCGCTGTGACCCCGCCTGTGAAGACGCCGGAGGAGACCGCGCTGAGCTTGACTCGGGAGTACGTCCAGCTCAGCCGGCCGGAACGGAACGGGCTCCAAAAAACGCTCAGCTTCGACCGGGCGTTCCGGATCATTTTGGGCGCGGTCCGGGCCGGCACTCACCCCAGGAGCGACCTGTATCTAGCCCTGAGCGACCTGACCTGGGCCAAGGTCACACTGTCCGGGTTGTCGCTGCGGATTGCCCTTGACCGCCGGAAAGAGTCCGGGACAGATTCGGCCCGCACAGGGATCAGTAACGACAGCAAGTACTGGTCGACGTCTTTCGAAGCGGATACCACCGACGACAAAGTCAAGTACTGGTCGACCTCCTTCGACATGACCGACGACGCGTCCTACCCGACGCCGGAGCAGATCGCCGCGCTCGATGCCAGTAGCCAGCAGCACGTGGCCTACAAGGACTACGTGCCCATCGACATGTTCGACGACGCGTCCTACCCAACGGTCTTCGAGTGACTGAGCAAAGAACAAAGGGGGTCTTCCGGCATGAATGTGGGTAACCGCATGGGTCTGGGCGGGGAGTGCCTGGCGTTGTGCACGACGTCGACGTGCTTTCGTAGGTGGAACCTATGGGGGTGTTCCTCACCGGGGTGTTGCAGCTCCGCACTGCCGGGGTGTCCACCCCGGAGCCCCAACAGCTCAGCTTCCTGGGGCGTCCGCCCCAGACCCCGTTGACGCCGGTCTCGCCGGGCACACGTTGACGGCCCAGTTCCCTCCTGGGGCGCTCCCCGCAGGCCCAGGCCCCGGTACTGCAGGGGATGTCGTCGCCCGGTCCACCCCGGTCCCCGACAGTGTGCCGCTGCCCCCGGCCTGTCTACAACTGTGGACATGCGCCCCCGCAGGGCGGACACGTCCGTGCCAACGACGTCGCCCAGCCGGGCGGGCTTTACGCATTCACGGGGTCCGGGGTGGACACCCCGGTGCGTGTGCTCTCTAGTTTCAAGGAGGGGGGTCCAGCTCACGCCCGGCCGGACAAGCGCAGCGCCGTTCGCGGTGTCGTGGCGGCCCCCTCCGCCGGAACGGTCACCCGCACGCCCACCTGCCCCTACGGGGTTTGCATGCCTCCATGTTCACACCAGCCCCTGACCCGGCAACCGGACCACACGCCCGATTCGTGTTTGTGCCCTTAACCTCCCACTGTGGTCACTGTTACTGCTGACCTGCCGGTGCTGGGTTTCGTTGACGTCGGTTCCGGGTGTGCACCGCTGGCACGGGTGCGTTGTGCCCACGAGCACAACGTTCACCCCCTCCTACCAGGCTCACTTCCCCGTGGCCTTGACCCCGTTCCGTGGACACCTCGTAAGAGAGGATGTTCATTATGGGACGTACACGTCGGGGGTTCACTCCTGAGTACAAAGACGAAGCCGTGAAGCTGGTGATCAACACTGGTCGCACGGTGGCCACTGTGGCCCGGGAGCTCGGCCTCAAGGAGCAGACGCTGGGCCGGTGGGTCCACGACTTCCGAGCCAGGGCCGCGGCCGGCGAGGGTGGCCTGAGTGAGACCGAGCGTGCCGAGCTGCTGCGGCTGCGCAGGGAGAACTCGGATTTGAAGCTTGACAGGGCGTTTCTAAAAAAAGCGTCGCTCTTCTTCGCCCAGGAAGCCTCGGATACGAACGGCAAGCGTTCGAGCTGATGCTGGTGGAGAAGAGCAACTTCACCGTGACACGCATGGTCCGACTTCTGGGGGTGTCGCGGTCAGGGTTCTACGCCTGGCTGGTCCGGGTTCCGTCCCAGCGGGCCATCCGGGCCGAGCGGATCGAGGCGAAGGTGGCCTGGTTCCACGGCGACTCCGACGAGGTGTCGGGCTCGCCGAAGATCCTGGCCGACCTTCGCGGCGATGGCGAGGTCATCTCCCGCAAGACCGTCGCCAAGACGATGCGCAAGCTGGGTCTGGTGGGCGTGTGCCCGAAGCGGTGGAAGACGACCACGCTCATCAACCACGCCGACGCCTACCCAGTGGACGCGGCGAAACGGGACTGGGACAAGGGCGAACTGAATCGTGTTTGGGTCGGCGACA
>PKWT01000282.1:0-1821 GCA_003132125.1 Micrococcales bacterium
GAGAGTCCTCGAGTGCGGCGCGACCCACTCCGAGGGCGCGACCTGCCACCTGCAGCCGGCCGACCTCGAGCCCCCGCATCATCTGGGCGAAGCCGGTGCCCTCGGTTTCGCCGAGCAGCGAGGACACCGGGACGCGCATCTGCTCGAAGGCGATCTCGCAGCTCTCCACACCCTTGTACCCGAGCTTGGGCAGGTCGCGCGAGAGCGTGAACCCAATACCCTTCTCCACCAACAGGATCGAGACGCCCTTGTGCTTCGGGCGGGCCGCAGGGTCGGTCTTGCACAGCAGGGCGATCAGGTCGGACTTGCGGGCGTTGGAGATCCACGTCTTGGACCCGTTGATGACGTAGTCGTCCCCATCGCGAGTAGCGGTGGTCCGCATCGCCTGCAGGTCGGAGCCGCCGCCGGGCTCGGTCAGCGCCATGGTGGCCCGCAGCTCGCCGGTGGCCATCCGGGGCAGGTACCCGTCCTTCTGCTCCTGCGTCCCATAGTCCTGGATGAGCTTGGCGACCACGGTGTGACCGCCCATGGCCCCGGCCAGACTCATCCAGCCGCGGGAGAGCTCCTCAGTGACGAGCACGTAGCACGGGGTGCTCACCCTGGCCTCGCCCCACGGCGCCGGGATAGCGAGCCCGAAGATGCCAAGCTCCTTCATCGTCTCGATGAGCTTCTCAGGGTAGGTGTTGGTGTGATCCAGCTCCCTGACAACGGGTTTCACATCCCGGTTCACGAACTCCCGGACGATCTTGACGATCTCGCGCTCCTCGTCGGGCAGGCCTTCCATGGTCAATCTCCTTGCTGTGTCAGGTAAGTGCGCAACAGGTCCGCCGCTGATGCCCAGGTGATGTCGTCGGGCTCGACCGGTATGCCGGTCAGGCAGTCCGCGACCTTGAGTCGCAGGTCCTCATCGGTGGCCGGGTTCTGTGGTGAGCCAGGCGGGTAGGCGAGGGTGTTCCTGCTCACCGTGATCTGGCCACCCTCGCCGCCGCTGTGCACCTCGACCTCGACCTCGCCGGAGAGCAGCTGGCTTCCCCCCTCGGTCAGGTCGACCTCGACGAGCTCGATCAGCCGCGTGACGTCCGGCCGACCCACCTGCTCGTCGGTGAAGCTGTCGAAGCCGATGTGCTCGTCGAGCAGCGCGGCCAGCACGGCATATTCGAGGCTGAACTTGGCCTCCAGACCGGTGCGCGGCCGGGAGTGGATCAGTGGTTTGACGGTGACCTTCGGCGTGCGCACCACGATCCGCCGGATGGACGACACATCGACGCCTTTGCCGCGGAGGGCAGCCGCGGCGCCGATGGGTCGCTGCAGGGCGTAGCAGCAGGGGTAGAGCTTGATGGCCAGGCCGTGGGGTATGGCCGGGCCGGAGAGGTCCACGTTCTCGACGCGCCCGCCCAGCAATGCGATCCAGTCGTCCACGGCATACGGGTCCGCGCTTGCTCCGGCGGCTGCCAGTCGCGCAGCCCGCACGCCCGCATGCGCGGCGAAGCCGACCTGCAACGACTTGCCGTCGGTACCGAAGCTGCGCTGAACGCCCCCGGCCGCTGGGACCGCAAGCGCCATGGCGCGCCCGACCCCGTCGGCATCGAGCCCGAGGGCAACCGCTGCCCCCGCCGCGGCACCGATCGCACCGGCCGTTGTGGTGGCGTGCCACCCGGCGGCGTAGTGCGGCCAGCCCAGTGCGGCACCCACCCGGCACATCACACCCGCGCCGGCGAGATAGCTGCGTGCCCCACCGCCCAGCGACAGCGACACCGGGACGCACACCGTGCTGATGTGCGTCGTGGATGGCAGGTGCAGGTCGTCAAAGTCGATGATGTG
>PKWT01000282.1:1854-9577 GCA_003132125.1 Micrococcales bacterium
TCGGCCGGCCGACGGGGTGGAAGCTCATGAGTCTCTCCCCGTGCTGGTCAGGCCGAGCTCGGCCAGGATCTGTTCGGTGTGTTGGCCGGGCGCGGGGATCGGACCCATCACGGGCTCGTCACCGTCGAGCGTCGCGGGCGGGACCAGCGCTTTGATCGGCCCGACCGGGGAATCGACCTCGCGCCAACGGTTTCGGGCGGCGAGCTGCTCATGACCGACGAGCCCGGCGAGGTCGCGCAGCCGCGCGTTGGCAATGCCGGCGGCCTCGAGCCGGTCGATGGCGTCGTCGGCGCTGACGGTGCCGAACGCTCGTGCGATCTCGGCGTTCAGCTCCTCGCGGTGGGCCACCCGCAGGCTGTTGGTGACGAAGCGCTCGTCGGTTGCCAGTTCTGGGGTCTCGAGCACCTTGTCGGCGAAGACCGCCCACTCTCGCTCGTTCTGGACGCCGAGGAACACCTGCTCGCCCCCAGCACACGGGAACGGCCCGTACGGAGCGATGGCCGCGTGTGACGCGCCGCTGCGCGCCGGGGACTGGCCGCCGTACCAGGCGTAGTACATCGGGAAACCCATCCACTCCCCAAGAGACTCCAGCATCGAGATCTCCACGGTCGCACCCTCCCCGGTGCGGCCCTTGCGCAGCAGCGCAGTCAGCACCCCGGTGTAGGCGTACATGCCAGCGGCAATATCTGCCACCGAGATGCCGACCTTGGCCGGCTCGTCGGGCGATCCGGTGATCGAGACCAGTCCCGCCTCGCACTGCACGAGCAGGTCGTAGGCCTTCTTCTTGGTGTAAGGCCCGCCCAGGCCGTAGCCCGAGATCGAGACGTGGATCAGGCCAGGATGCTTGGCACGCANNAAGACATCCGCCCTGGCCACCAGTGCCAGCATCACCCGGCGACCGGCATCGGTCTTGAGGTCGAGGGAAATCGACTCCTTGGACCGGTTGAGCCAGACGAAGTGTGAGGACATCCCCATCACCGTCTCGTCATAGTCGCGGGCGAAGTCGCCCAGACCCGGGCGTTCCACCTTGATGACGCGGGCACCGAGGTCGGCGAGCTGACGGGTGGCAAACGGGGCTGCCACGGCCTGCTCGATCGAGACGACGGTCAGGCCCTCCAGGATGCGCCGCGCTGGATCACGCGCTGGTGCGCTAGATGACATGACGGCGCAACCGGACCCGGTAGGAGTAGCGGTCGGGATGGAAGTGGCTCACGGCCAGCTCGACCGGGTCGCCGGCGGTATCCGAGTAGACGCGGTCTATCCGCAACAGTGCGGTTCCCGGTGCCACCTCGAGCGCCTGCGCGACCTCGGGCGTGGCAGCCTCCACCGAGATGCTCTGCTCGGCGTCCTGGATCGGCGAACGGAGCACTTCGTCGAGCAAGGCGATCACCGTGACCCGGCTCAACACGCCGGGGCTGGCCAGCTCATCGACGCGGCCGAGGAGCTGATGCACCCATGGCGGCAGCCACAGCCGGGTGTGACAGAAGGCCTCGCCGTCGTGCAGCCGGGTGAACGAGGCCGTGGCCACATGGTCGTCGCTGAGCCTGAGCCGGCCGGCGGCCGCAGGGTCGACCGCCTCCCCGAGCGGTCGCAGCACCCGCATCTGGCTGTCCGCCGACAGCGCCATGAGGTCTTCGATCGAGCCGAACTGGCGCAGGTAGCGGCTGCTTGGCGTTACGAACGTGCCGCTCCCGGGCACCCGGCGCACGAGCCCCGCTGCGACCAGGTCCTGGAACGCCCGGCGCACCGTCTGCCGACTCACGGAGTACTGGGCGGCGATCTCGGCCTCGGTCGGCATCGGCGAGCCGGGCCGGAACGCCCCGTCGCGGATCTGCGCTCGCAGGTCGCTGGCAACACGCGCGTATGCCGACACCCTGGTCCGGACCTGCTCCATCACGCGTCCTGACTGTTCATTTGGCCGCACATAATTCGTTAATGTACGGCCATTTATGAGGGACGGCCACTGCTGAGCGATACCCAACCAGGCTGAGATCCGTCGCCACCTCCCGTGAACTTCAGGTTGATAGGGACTTAAGTCCTCCCCAGACTGAATCCCCCACGCCAGGGCTCCCCAGCCTTCGGACGCACTTGGCTTGAGAACCATCGATCACCGGAACAAAGCACGGGCGACAACGCACCCGTCTGCCACCGACAGTTCATGTTTGCGTCACAAGCCGATCGGCTGCTGCGATCGGCCATGACCAGCAACGTCGCTGGGCCGTGACGCTAGGTCTTCGGCATCCCCGGCGCCGTCGGACAGCTTGTCATCACCGCCGACCTGCGCTCGTCCCGAGTCACCTGCCACGTCGACATCGACGCCCCGCGAGAGGGCCGACCCACCACCCGCGTCAACTGGCTGGTCCGACAGCTCAAGAACGCACCCGACTCCACCCGAGTGGAGTGCTTCAACGCGCACGCCCGCGGTTCTAGCGCGGCCGAAGTCTCGTTTTTCTGAGACGTTTCGAGAGCAGTTCTGAAACGCCCACCGGATGATCTTGGAACACGCAGACGTACAGATCTGCACCGAACCTTCACCGCATCTGCGCCGTACCCTCCCAACCGCTCTCTACGCTCGAGGGGTGAGCCACAAACCCCGCGTTCTGGTCGTCGAGGACGAGCGAACCATCGCCCAGGCCATCGCCGCGCGCCTGGAGGCTGAGGGCTTCGCCGTCGACCAGGTGCACGACGGGCTCGACGCCCTCGAAAGGGCTGCCGCGTGGAACCCCGAGCTGGTGGTGCTCGATGTCATGCTGCCGGGTCTCAACGGACACGAGGTATGCCGGCGCCTCCAGGCGGACCGGCCGGTCCCCGTGCTCATGCTCACAGCCCGCGACGACGAGACAGACCTCCTCGTGGGGCTGGGCATCGGCGCGGACGACTACATGACCAAGCCCTTCTCGATGCGGGAGCTCGTCGCGCGGATCCGGGCGCTGCTCCGCCGGGTCGAACGCGCCCGCTCCGCCGCCACTGCGGCACCCAACGTCAACGTCAACGGCAACGGTCTGCGCATCGACGGGGCCTCTCGTCGGGTGTGGTCCGACGCCGACGAGGTGCACCTGACGCCGACCGAGTTTGACCTGTTGTCTTGTCTCGCGGCAAGGCCGGGCACCGTGCTCAGCCGTGAGTCACTGCTCGCGGAGGTGTGGGGCTGGGCCGACGCCTCGGGCACCCGGACCGTCGACAGCCACGTGAAGTCGTTGCGGCGCAAGCTCGGCGCGGACCTGGTACGCACCGTGCGCGGCGTCGGGTACGCGCTGGAAATCGGGTACGCACCGGGGCAGGGGTCGTGAAGTACGACCTGCGCCCTCTCGACCGGGTCAGCTCGATCAAGACGAAGCTTGGCCTGCTGGTCGCGGTGACGATCGTCGTGGCCTCGGTGCTCGCGGTCATCGGCACACGGCTCGGCATCTCACCGGGAGCGACAGTGCCGGTTGCCGTCGTGGTGGCCCTGGCCGTCACCCAGCTCCTGGCCCGGGGCATGACGTCGCCCCTGCGGGAGATGACTCTTGCCGCCCAGCGGATGGCGCAGGGCGACTACTCCCAGCGGGTGCACACTTCGTCGCGCGACGAGGTCGGAGAGCTCGCCCGGGCGTTCAACCGCACAGCAGCGACCTTGGAGATGGTGGACCGGCACCGTCGGGACCTGGTGGCGAACGTGTCGCACGAGTTACGTACCCCTATCGCCGCACTGCAGGCCGTGCTCGAGAACCTCGTCGACGGGGTTTCGAACCCCGGTCCGGGGGAGCTTCGCACCGCCCTGGCGCAGACCGAACGGCTGGGACGGCTGGTTGGGGACCTGCTCGACCTGTCCCGCGTCCAGGAGGGCGTGACTCCGTTGCAGCTCAAGGAAGTTCGGCTCATCGACATCTTTGATGACGCCGTCGCCCAGGCCCGCGCCGACGGGGTTCGGTACGCGGTCGACGTGAGGCCCGAGAACCTCACTGTTGCCGCAGATCCCGACCGCCTGCACCAGCTGCTGGCCAATCTCCTCGATAACGCGGCCCGGCATAGCCCGTCCGCCGGGGAGGTCAGGCTCAGCGCGGAACGACTGGGCGACGACGTCCATCTCACCGTTGCCGACGAGGGACCCGGTATCGCTGCTGCCGACCGGAGCGCCGTGTTCGAACGGTTCACCACGAGCGCCGGTCACAGCAGCGGCACCGGTCTCGGCCTGACGATCTCCCGCTGGGTCGCGGAGCTGCACGGGGGCACCATCGCGGTCGCGGACAGCAAGAGCGGCTGCTGCATCCAGGTCAACCTCCCGGCCGACGCCCTCCGCCCGACCACCACCCGGAAAGAGCCAGTCATGAGCACCCTCACCCCACCCGCTCCAGCTCCCCAGACCCCCGTGGGCCCGCCCCACGACAGCCTGACGACCTACTGGCCCGACGCGCCCCGTCGCCGCCCCGTCATCGTCGGGGCGGCTGCTGCGGCCGGGGTGCTCGCCGCTACGGTCCTGCCCGGGCGCCACTTGGGGTTGGGGACATCCCTGGTGTTCGCCGCAGTGGCCGGAACGGTCTTCGCCGCCGGGACCACGCGGACCGCCGGCCGTCGCTGGACCCGACTCGACGCCTTCGACGCCGCCCTCGTGGCGCTGCTGCTCGCGACGCTCTTCGTGCGCGACGCGGAGTGGATTACGGTGCTGTGTCTCCTGGCCGCCCTGGCGCTGACGGCCGTGAACTCCACCAAGGCCGCCTCGGTCCTCGCCCTGCTCGGGACGGCCGCCGCGGTCCCGCTCGCCGCGGTCCGGGGACTGCCCTGGCTCGGTCGCACGTTGAAGCCGAACAGCGGCGTGCAGGGGTGGCTGCCTGCGGCCCGCACAGCGACCCTCTCAGCAGTCCTGCTGCTGGTCTTCGGTGCCCTGTTCGCCTCTGCCGATGCGTTGTTCGCCTCATGGGTGAACGCTCTCACGCCGGACATCACGTGGAACGACCTGCCGGGGCGTGCCGTCCTCGCCACCTTCATCGCCGCGGGCACGCTGGCGGCGGCCTTCGTGGCCCTTGCGCCGCCCGCCGTCGACCGGCTGCGGCTGCCGCGAGGCACCAGCCGGAACGAGTTCGAGTGGCTGGCCCCGGTTCTGGTCGTGGACGCGGTCTTCCTTGCCTTCCTCGTCGCGCAGGCGACCGCCATGTTCGGCGGGCACGACTACCTGCGACAGACCACGGGCCTCACGTATGCCGAGTACGTTCACGAGGGCTTCGGCCAGCTAACCGTCGCCACGATGCTCACCCTGACCGTTGTGGCGTGGGCTGCGCGTAAGGCCACTCCGGGGCGCCGACGTGACTTGGCACTGGGGGCGCTGTGCGTGATGACGACCGTCGTGGTTGTCTCGGCGCTCTACCGGATGCACCTCTATGAAGAGGCGTTCGGCTTCTCCCGGCTTCGCCTGCTGGTATCGGTCTTCGAGGGCTGGCTGGGCGTGGTGGTCGTGCTTGTTATCGTCGCCGGCGTGGTCGGCGCGCGCCATTGGCTGGTCCCGGTCGCCGTCCGCCTGGGGGCGGCCGGGCTGCTCGGGCTCGCCCTGGTCAACCCTGACCTCTACATCGCCCAGCACAACATCGCCCGCGGCGATGCCCCTGTTGGCATCGACTGGGGGTACCTGGGCACGTTGTCGACCGACGCCTACCCGGCCCTCGTGCCCCTTCCCGACAAGCAGTTCGAGTGCGCCACCCGCTACTCCGCGGCGCTGGGCGCTGACGACTGGCTGGCGTGGAACCTGTCCCGAGAACGCGCCCGGGCCCTGAAGGCAGACCGGCCCCCGGCTGGCGCGCCGGCCACGTTCATCCCCTGCCCATCGGGCAGCTGAGCGCCGCGCTAGAAGCACCGTCACGTTCGCGGGCTGAGGACCAGCTGTAGGCAGATACCCGCATTCGAGTGCCCCTGGGCCATCAGCGAGCACCTGCCGTTCGCGCCCGCTGACCCCTCTTGGTGCTCCAGCAGCCTCATGGCATACCGGGAGTCGAGGTAGTGGGACAGGACCAATACGGCGACGTTGGGGTGTCTGGCGGATGTCGAGCGCGGCCGTGATGCCTTCATCGGTGTGGGTGGGTGGCATCTTGATGTCGACGATGACCGCGTCTGGTTCGTACTCGGAGACAGCGGTCTTGAGCGCCGATGCGTCGCCAACGGACGCGATGACCTCGACATCGGTAGTCTCCAGAAGTCGGGTCAGTCCCTGACGAAGAAGCACCTCGTCGTCGGCGATCACCAGGCGCATGGCAGCTCCGCCCTGACCTTGGTGGCGGCATTACCCGTCCGGGACACCGTCGCTCGTGCTCATCGGCGTTCCCTTCATCATGAACCAACACCGATGGGGACCTCATCGTGAAGATCGTTGGGCGTCGTGACCGTCATGAAGCAGACTGGGCCCGTGCACGTCGTGGGGCTCGCACCAACCATCCGACCTGGCCGGCTGACCACCATCGCAGCCAGCCTGGCCTTGATCCTTTCTGCGTCGGCGTCCTCAGCTTCGTCGAATTCCTTTGCGCCTCAGGTCAACGCGTCCCCGGCGCCAGCGCCCGGAGCTGCCGTGTACGGCAACGACATCTCCTGGCCCCAGTGCCCCAAGGATGGCGGCGGCAACGGCCTGCCGGGCCCCATGACCAGCGCTTCGTTCGCCGTGCTGGGCCTGACCGACGGCGGCTCGTTCCGCGCCAACCCCTGCCTGGCCCGCCAGGTCGCGTCGGTCAAGACCCGCCACCTGTGGGCCGGCGCGTACGCGATCTCGACCTATCCGACCAGCGCAGAGCTGGCCCGCTACGGCGGCACCGGAACAGTGACCGAGCGGTTGCGTCGCGCCGGCGCCGCGCAGGCTACGTTCAACCTCGCCACGATGGCCAGGGTCGGTCTGCAGTCGCCGATGGTCTGGATCGATGTCGAGCCCAGGACGAAATCGCCGTGGTCGGCCAGCACCGCCGGCAACAACGCGGTCATCGACGGCGTCATCGCGGGGTACGAGGCAGCGGGCGTACGCGCCGGCCTCTACTCATACAACAAGGCCTGGAAGGCGATTACCGGCGCCCGAGTCCTGCCAGACGTGCCCACCTGGGTGCCAGTCGGCCGCAGTGGCGAGGATGCTGCTGAAGCCATCTGCGCCGTGGCGAGCTACGCCGGTGGCAAACCCTGGCTGGCCCAGTGGACCGACGGTGTGCGCGACTACGACCTCACCTGTCCGGGCGTCTCCGGGCAGGCCGCACGCGGCAACCCCCTGACGCCCTACCTCAACGTCGGCCTGGCTAGCGGTTCACGCGGTGGCGCGGTCGCTGCCCTGCAGCACAGTCTGGGCGCGGCCCACGCCGACGGGGCGTTCGGCCCCACGACACGGGCCAGGGTGGTCGCCTTCCAACGCGCCCACCACCTGCCGGCCAACGGCATCGTGGGCACCGCCGAGTGGCGGGCGCTGGGCGCAGGAACCGGCACATACACACCCCCGGTGCGCGGTTTCATGGACGCGCTGTTCGCCTCGACCTGAGCAACTACCAGTGGCGAAACTGGGCGGTGGCCGTCCACGTTGTGATTGGGATGGCTACCTACGAGCGCAGACAAACAGATCCACCCGCCGCTACCCGCTCATCGTTCTAACCAGATCTGTGGAGGACCCAGAAAACGCAGCGAGGCCTGGGATTCGCTTCTTCGAGCCGGGTCGGGCTGCGACTTCCACCCAGTGAAGGACGTCCGCCGGAGCCCCACCGGGCGCTCGACGGTGCACCGGTCCACTAGGCTA
>PKWT01000431.1 GCA_003132125.1 Micrococcales bacterium
GCCGAGCCAGCTAGGGCCGTGCTG
This sequence comes from Micrococcales bacterium, assembly GCA_003132125.1. Lineage (GTDB taxonomy): Bacteria > Actinomycetota > Actinomycetes > Actinomycetales > Dermatophilaceae > UBA4719. The sequence continues at coordinate 25 of PKWT01000431.1, forward strand.
CGTCGTGGAGCGCACGGCTGGCAGCTGACGCCGTACGAAAGACCTTGCCTTTGCCTCGACGGCGGGCGAGCACCCAGCCGAGCGGGACCGAAGCGGGGTCCGCCGCCAGCACCACGTCGGCGCCGGCCACGAGACGCCGGGCCTGAGGTGACGAGAGAACCAGCAGTATGGCGGCCCACCGCACCGGATCCAGGTGCAGCTTGCGCAGGGCCTTGCGTGGCGTCGACCGGGGCTTTCCCGCGGTCGAGGGGTCGATGCCCGCTGACCCGGCCGGGCGGCCAAGCAGTGTGACCTGCACTGTCCTGGCTGTGAGCCGGGCTCTGGGCGTGAGCGTGACGAACGAGATCGATACGCCGTCTGCCTCCCACCTCAGGGCGGCTTCGGTCACGACGGTGGGCAGTGGGTCGCGGCCGAGCGCCAGCACCAGCACTCGCGAACCCGGGCCTGTCGTCACATCGTCTCCACGCTGGTCGCGCCGACTGCGGCGCGGAGGGCGGTGATCCGCGGCCGGAGCTGGTGCTCACGGCTGTATCGCTCAGCAAAGGCTCGTCCGGCAGCCTTGGCAGTCGGCTCGTGAGAGGCCGCTGCATGGGCGCCGGCCCGGAGCGCCGCGGCGACGCCGTCCGGAGACAGGTCGGACGCCGGGAACCAGAGCGGATAGCCTTTCAGCACCTCAGATGCGGCGTTGCCGGGGTCATGCACCGAGATGATCGGCAGTCCGGTCGCCAGGTACTCGAACACCTTCCCGGACGTGACGTATCGGCCCGTCCCGAGCACGAGCAGCAGGGCGTCGCTGGCCGCATACAGCTCGCTCACCAGGGTCTTGCTCACCGGTCCTCGATAGTGCACCCCGACCTCGGCTCCGGTCGACAGAGCATCCGCCAGCTCGGGATGGGCGGCGCCGTAGTAGCCGAGGTACCCAAACAGGTCGACCTCAGCGTCGACCAGGAGCGGCTCCTGCTCGCGGGCACGCGCCCAACCGGCCACCAGCTCGGGAATCGGCACCTTGCCCGAGATGGTGCCGACGTAGGTGAAGCGCAAAGGAGTGTCCGTGCGTCTCGCTTCGGACCCGGCGGCGGGCTCGTCGTAGCCGTTGGCGACCACGTGCATGCGTGCGGCCGCGGCGGGGTAGGTCGTACGGTGCCATTGAACGATGGGCTCGTTCACGAACCACACCTCCTGTGCGCCCTCCAGCGCCCGGCGTTCCCACGTGTTCACCGTGCTGCCCTCGGGATGCAGCCGCCGGCCCGAGAAGACGTCGAGCGACCAGGCGTCGCGATAGTCGACGACGTACGGGACGCCATACCGCTGCGCAAGATGCAACGCCGCCGTGATCGACACATGGGGATTTGTCGTGGCCACCACCAGGTCCACCGGGTGCTCGGCGTGGATCCGTTCGGTGGCGCGCTCCAGATGACGCCGCCATGGTCCATAGACCTTCTCGGGAAAGGGCCGCTGGTCCAGCAGATTTCGTGCCTTCACCCACGCTCTCGGGGCGAGCGCCCTCAGCGCAGGCCATCGCGACAGGTCATCCTCAAGGACAGGCCAGTCGAACGGGATCCGCTCGATCCGTATCCGGGGGTCCACCCGTTCTTCCAGGGCCGGGTCCACACCCGTACGGCGCTCCCACAGGTCGCGCTCGATGGTCAGGACAGTCACGTCCCATCCGTCACGCGCGAAGGCGTTCGCGGTAGCCAAGGCACGGTAGACCCCGCCCGAGCGGCACGGCGGGAAGCCCCACGCGACGTAGAGCAGGTGCGGTCGTGCGCCCTTCAAGGGCACGGGGCGTCTCCCTGGGTCTCGGCTGGAACGTGAGCCGTTCACGCTAGCGCAGCAGGGGGTGGTCCACCAACGCCCAGTCGTATCGCGTTGGGCCACCGCGCGGGCCACCACCCCGTGCCGCGAGTCACGACGTGCGGTGGCCGCATGGCGAATAGGGTTGGCCGCTCGGGTGTGGTTCCCTAGCAACTACTTGTGACCCTGATGGAGGTGCACCGCGTGATTTGGGCAACGTCTCTCGCGTGAGCGTTCGTCAACGCATTGCCGATCAGTGGGCGCGCGCCCGATCGGCATGGCTGCTCCTCACGGTGGTCACCAGCACGTTCGTGATCACCTACGTGGCGACCGTCAAGATCAAGCCGCTGTTCGCTCCGGACTCCAGCTACTACGCCGCCATGGCGCTCTGGTTCGGGGGGACCAGCAAGCAGGATGCGGTGCGCCAGGTCATCGAGATGCGCCATCGGCAGGGGTGGTCGACCCCCCAGCTGACGATCGACAGGATGTTCGGCTGGGGCCTGGTGCAGCCCCGCGTCGTCCTCCCGGCGCTGTCCGCCCCCTTCGTCAAGATCTGGGGCATCGAGGGCCTGGCTGTCGTCCCCGGGCTGGCGATGGCAGCCCTGATCGGCGTTCTCACGTGGCTGCTGGTTCGCCGGTGGGGTTGGCTGGCTGGGGCGGCCACGGTCGTCCTGGTCATGAGCAGCTGGCGGATCATGTTCTACGGGGCGGCGATGTTGACCGACTCGTTGTCCGCGCTGTGGGGCGCGCTCATTCTGGTGGCTGCCTGGCACTATCACCGTCACCGTGGCTGGCAGCCCGTGGTGTGGATGGTCGTTCTGACCGTCATCTCAGGCTTTACCCGGCAGGCGACGCTGGTCCCGGCTGGGGCTTTCGTGACCGCCTGGCTTGCCGCGGTGATTCTGCGCCGCCGACCGAACGGGTGGGGGGTGCCGGCTCTTGCCGTCACGGTGACATCCGTGTCGGTTCAGCTGCTGCAGAACTGGCTCTTCCCGACGTTCTCCGAGTTCGACCAGATGAACCAGTTCAAGGCCAACACCGGGGCGACCTCGTTGCTGGGCGCCCTGATGGGCGTCCCCGGGCTGGCCTGGAACATCGTCTTCCATGATCTGGACAACTTCGCCGGGTCGGACCACCCCCTGCTCGTGCTGGTCATGCTCAGCGGCATTTCGATGGTCGTCTTCTGGCGGCGCGCCGAGTCGCACCTCCTGCTGGGCGCACTCATGGGCATCGGGCTGTACAACGTTGCCACTGGGTCGGCCACCGCCTTCCGCTACGCGATGCCGGGGCTCGCCTTCTTCGCGGTCTCGGTGGCGCTGCTGATCTCCCGGGTGGACCCCCGTCCGGATGGGCTGCAGGCAGTTGAACACCCACCGGCGCCCGAAACTGATGGCGGCGACCACGGGCGTCACGGGGACCAAGCCCTGGTCGCCGAGATCCCCCGCCCGGGCGGTTAGGGTGGGTGCGTTGCGCACCCTGGTGGCCCAGCGCGACGGACCCACGGCGTTGCCCACAGTTTTCGGCGGCCCGGACGACTGATCGGCGTGATCCCGAAGGAGGTCGAAAGCGTGGGTGAGTCGAGCAGCAATGAGGTGCGGACAGCCCCTCGAGTCGTGCTCTTTCGACCAAGTCCCATCGATCGGGACAGCCGCGCGAAGAAGATCGCGCTGACGCTCGCGCGGGGTGGGTACGACGTTGTTGTGCTGACGCCCGTGTCCCCGGGTGAGAGCATGGACGAGCGACGGCTGGGCCCGGTTCGTGTGCTGCCCGTGGTGCTCAGCACGACCTACCAGGACCTCCACAACACCTTGGTCGTCGCGCGTCGGCGGCGTCCTCTGCCGATAGTCAGCAGGATGCCCGTCGATGAATACGTCACGCGCCTGGCCGAGCGCCGAGCAGTTGTACGACTGGCAGGGCGCCGCGCCGGAGCCATGCGCCGTCGTGCGTCGCTCGGCAGTCCTCGAGGCATCCTGTACCTGGCCAAGTGGGCGCTGGCACGCACACAGGCAGTAGCGGCCAAGGCGGCCGCGTCGATGCTGCGGGGTCGCCAGGAAGGGCAGCGCCGACTTGACCGTGTGAGGCGCTCGACGTGGATCGCTTATGACGAGCGCCGTCGTCAGACCCCGCGGTTGGCGTCCGACAAGGGCACCCTGCCCGAGCTGGTGGACATCGGCCAGGCCTACTGGCGGCCGCTGGATCAGCTGGCGCCGGACGTGATCCACGCGCACCATCCTCTTGTCTTGCCGGCGGCGCTGCGTGCGGCGCGCCGCTTGAGCAGCCAGGGTCGCCCCTGCCGGGTCGTGTACGACGCTCGCGAGAACTTCGCCGGCATCCCGGCGGAGGAGCAGGGCAGCCCCCGACGCCACGCCGTCCTGGTACGGCAGGAGGCTCGAGCGATCCGCGGTGTCGACGCGGTCATGACGGTGTCAGAGCCGATCGCGGTGGAGCTGCAAAAGCACTACGGTCTGTTGCGACGTCCGACCGTGGTCCTCAACGTGCCCGTACCGGTTGAACAGGGCGTCGGCCCCACGGTGCGGGACGTCGTTGGCCTGGGGTCTGAGGTCCCGCTGTTGGTCTACTCCGGGGGGATGAGCCACGCGCGCGGCATCGAGATGCTGGTGCGAGCCCTGGCCGAGCTGCCAGATGTCCATGTCGTGCTGGTTCCAGTTCCGCATCCTCACCCGATGGAGCCTGGCCTGCGCGATCTGGCGCAGGAGCTTGGCGTTCAGGACCGGTTGCACGTTGTCCCACCGGTCGGTCAGGACGCATTGGTCCGCTACCTGTCCGGCGCCGATGTGGCGGTCCACCCCATGCCCGGAGGTTCTCCGAACCATGACCAGGCCCTGCCCAACAAGCTGTTCGAGTACCTCCACGCGAGCTTGCCGCTGGTGGTCAGCGACGCCCGCCTCATGGCGGACTTCGTACGGCGCAACCACCTGGGCGGAGTGTTCAGGTCCGGTGACGCGGGTGACCTGGCGCGCGCCATACGGCAGGTGCTCGACGTTCCCCCATCTGCCGACCATTTGGTCGAGCTTGCCCGGGAGTTCTCCTGGCAGGGGCAGGAGACTGCGGTGTTGAGCCTGTACGCCGAACTGGCCCCAGTTCACGATGCGCCGACCGATCGGTCGCAGCTGTTCCCGTCCCTCGACGTCACCGGTAAGGCCTCGGCAGTCGACCTTCCCGCCAGCCCGGAGAGTCTATGAAGATCATGAGCATCGTCGGTGCGCGCCCCGAGTTCCTCCAGGTTGCCCCGCTGTGCTGGGAGATCGCCAGGGGTCCCCACCAGCACCTCGTGGTGCACACCGGTCAGCACTACGACCGGCTGATGTCGGACGTCTTCTTCGAGGATCTCCGGCTGCCGCCTCCTGACATCATGCTGGGCGTCGGTTCAGGCAGCCACGGGGTTCAGACAGGCCGCATCCTCGCGGCGCTCGACCCGGTGCTCGAGCAGCACCAGCCCGACTGGGTGGTGGTCTTCGGGGACACCAACAGCACAGTTGCCGGGACCTTGGCGGCTGTGAAGATGCATGTGCCAGTCGCTCACGTCGAGGCTGGGCTCAGGTCGTTCAACCGCAGGATGCCTGAGGAGATCAACCGGGTCGTCACCGATCACGCCGCTGACCTGTTGCTTGCCCCCACTGTCGGGGCGATGGAGCAACTGGCACGGGAGGGACTGGGCGCCAAGGCTATCCAGGTCGGCGATATCAAGACTGAGGTGACCTACGCGATCCGCGATGCGGTACAGGGCAGGGTGGTCCGGCTACCTGAGGGGGTGGACCCCTCGGCGCCCTACTACGTCGCGACGATCCACCGGGCCGAGAACACCGACGAGCCCGCGCGGTTGCGAGCGGTGATCGCTGGTATGGCCGCGGCCCCGCACCCGGTGGTGCTGCTGGCGCATCCTCGGTTGCTCGACCGTGCGGCCACCCAAGGCATCGACCTGCGTCAGGGGTCGATCGTGCCGACTGACCCCCTGGCGTACCCCGACATGGTGGCGGCGGTCCTGGGCAGCGTCGGTGTCGTCACCGACTCGGGCGGTCTCCAGAAGGAGGCATTCCTGTTGCGGCGGCCGTGCACGACCGTCCGCACCGAGACCGAGTGGGTCGAGACGGTCGACCTGGGCTGGAACGTGCTGTGCCCCGACCCGAGCCGCTTGCGGGCGGTGCTGAGCAGGGCCGCGCCGCCCCCGACCAGCGCTGAGCCGTATGGCGCTGGTGACACCGCTCGCCAGATCATTGCCGCACTCGAGAGCAAGGTTGCGTGACGGCGCCGATGGCAACCGCATGAGTGCTCGCAGGCCCCACGTGCTGCTGCTCGGGATGCAGTTCCCGCCAGCGCGCGGGAGCGGTGTCTATCGGATCCGGGCCTGGGCCAACCACCTGGCCCGCCGCGGGATGGACGTTACGGTCCTCGCCGCCGACCGGGGGTTCTGGCATGCGCTCGCGGGCGATGTCGACGAGGACCTGGTGGGCACCGTTGACCCCCGCGTTCGCGTCATCGAGGTCAAGGTGCCCCGAGAGCACCTGCTCCAGGACGTGCGAGCAATGTCATGGTTGCACGCCAGCTTCCCCAAGGCCTTTCTCACCGCGCACGAGAAGTTCCGCGAGAAGGTCTTCCCGGAGTCCTACGCGCCCATGATTCCGGCGTACGTCGCTCACGGGGTCGCCGTACACCTCCGCAAACCTGTGGATGTCATCCTCTCGACCGGAAACCCCTACTCGCAGTATGCCGCCGCGTACCTGCTGTCCCGGACGCTGCGCCGCCCGTACGTCGTCGACTACCACGACCCGTGGACGCTGAATCTGTGGACGGAGGAAGACCATTTTCCGCCAGGGCACATGGCGTTCCGGTGGGAGCGCAGGATAATCGACCGGGCAAGCCTCGTGGTGACCGTCAACCAGCCGCTGGTCGACTGGTATCGCGACCGCTACCCGGAGGCGGCCGAGCGTGTCCGACTGGTGGAGAACGGGCTCGCAGAAGAGGTGGTGGGTGATCCTGGGTTCACGCCGGTGGACGCCGGGCGCCCGCTGAGGGCAGCGTTCCTGGGGACGATCCGGGGGGGCCTGCCCCTGCAGGAGTATCTGGACGGTTGGACCCTTGCCCGGCAGTCTCCCGAGCTGAAGGACGCCACCATGGACTTCTACGGCTACCTCGGCTTTTTCAAGCAGCACGCTCAGGGGATCCGGGCGCGGATCGAGGGTGGCGCAGTGCCCGGGGTCAGCTACAGAGGTCCGGTATCCCAGACACAGATCAGCACAGTGCTCGGCAGCCACGACCTGATGGCCATGCTGCTCACATCGTCACGGTTCGTCACCGCGGGCAAGGGGTTCGACTACATGGCATCTGGTCGCCCCGTGGTCGGAGTGCATGACCCGCGCAACGACACGACGGCGCTGTTCAAGGACTACCCGTTGTTCTTCGGAGCCTCGAGCGTCACGGCAGAGGGCATCCGCGACGCCTTGCTTGCGGCTGCACGAGCAGCCAGAGCGCAGTCGCGGGAGCAGTTCGACGCGGCGCGGGTCGAGGCCCTGCGGCACACCTGGGACGCGGCGATCGGGCCGGTCGCCGACGAGATCGAGGTGATCGCTCGTGGGTGAGCAGGCGTCGGCGAGGGCGGGCACCGGACCTGCGGTCCCGAGGGTCGTGGCCGTCGCAACGCGGCGCGGCCCGGGTGTGGTCACGGTGGCAACACCCTGGTACCCCACGCCGACCCAGCCGATGGTGGGCAGCTTTGTTGCCGCCCAGGTGCGGCTCACGGCTCGCATCGCCGACCGGGTTGGCGTGGTCCACGCGCACGAGTGGGCCGGGGGCACCGCTGAGGTCGTCGGTGGGCTTCGCGAGCCGTTTGACGAGGTGCTGCGTTCCATGGCCGGAACCGGGGGACTGGTGCGCTCAGGTGCGGTCGGTCCAGTCATGCGCGTTCCCGTGCTGATCACCGCTGGCATGAGCGTGGCCGACCGGGCTGAGGCGCTGGTGCGCGACGTGGGCACCGCCCTGGGCGGTCGGATCGAGGCGGACATCGTTCATGGCCATGTCGGCTACCTTGGCGGGCTGGTCGCCGCGCGTCTGGCGGCCCCGGGCGCCCGAGTGTTCGCGACCGAGCACAGCTCAGGGCTGCGCGGGCAGCTGGCCGACCCGCAAGGGCTGGCGCACTATCGAGAGGTGCTCGAGCGCGCGGACCGGGTGCTGTGTGTCACCCGGCTGGTCCGCGACCAGCTGCTCGAGGCGCTGCCCGACTACGCCGACCGGGTGGGAGTGCTGGCCAACCCGGTCGACATCGATGCCGTGCCCCGACGTGAGCGATCCCCCGAGGTACTTCGCCGCTGGCTCTTCTCCGGCGGCCTGGTCGAGATCAAGGGCGTCCGGCGACTCGTGCAGGCATTCGTCGAGGTGGCGGGGCGAGACCCTGAGGTCACCCTGACGATGATGGGCGACGGTCCGCTGCGGACCGAGCTGGAGTCCATCGCGGGCAAGGCGGGGTTCGCCGACCGGCTTTTCTTCACCGGTGTCCTGCCCCACACCGAGGCGCTCGCGCGCATGAGGGACCACGACCTGCTCGTGGCCCCGAGCACCTCCGAGACGTTCCACCTGGTCGTGCCCGAGGCGGTCGCGGCCGGTCTGCCGGTGATCGTGACCCGGTCCGGCGGCCCGCAAGAGGTGCTTGAGGGCATCGAGGACCAGGTCGGACGCTTCATCGACGTGTCCGACGAACCGGCAGGGATTATCGAGGCATACGAGGACCTTTCGTCCGGTCTTGGGCGGCTCGATCTGGACAGCGCACGGGACGAGCTGCGACGCCGATACGGTCCCGACGCAGTCGGCCAGGCTCTCGCCGACCTCTACGGCGGTGTCCTGCGCGACCAGGCCAGGCCGTCGCCGACCGTCCCGCGGCCGG
>PKWT01000370.1 GCA_003132125.1 Micrococcales bacterium
CGCGGGGTTCTCGTCACGGGCGCCTCCCGCGGTGTGGGTGCCGACGTGGCACGCACGTTCGCGAACGTCTGCGGTGACCGGGTTGCCATCCACTGCCGCGGGAGCCGTGCCGAGGCCGACGCCGTACTTGAGACTCTCGACGGTGGGGGGCACGTTGTCGTCCAGGGCGACCTGGCCTCACCGGAAGACGTGCGCAGATTCGTCGCAGAGGCGATCGAGGCCCTCGGACGGATCGACGTCCTGGTCAACAACGCGGCACTTTTCGCCGACGATCCGAGCAAGGAGGGGCGCCGTCTGAACTGTGACGTGGCGGGGTCGTCCTACGAGGAGTGGGTCAGCGCGTGGCGGCGGACCACTGAGGTCAACCTGCTCGGGACGGCCAACGTGACCTACCAGGTCGCCCGTCACATGATCGAGGTCGAGCCAGCCGACGGCTTCTCACGCGGACGCATCGTCACGGTGGGTTCCCGCGGAGCCTATCGCGGTGAGCCGGAGGTCCCCGCCTACGGCGCGAGCAAGGCGGCCGTGCACTCGATGACGCAGTCGCTCGCGGTCGCGCTCGCACCGCACGGCATCGGTTGCGTCGGGATCGCTCCCGGGTTCATCGCCACCGACATGACCGTCGAGCTGCTCGAAAGCCCTGCAGGGCAGGCGATTCGGGCTCAAAGCCCGTTTGGTCGCGTGGCCACGCCACAGGAGGTGGCGCTGGCCATCATGATGTTGGCCGAGCCGCAGGCCGAGTGGGCCTCCGGTTCGATAGTCGACTTCAACGGTGCGTCATACCTTCACTAGCCCTCGAGCTCCGCCGGATAAAGTCGCATCATGAGCGATCTGCAATGTCCTGCAACCCTGCTCGTCTCGCGGCACGGCGAGGCGGGGTATGCCGTGGAGGGCGTGATGTCGGACCACGACGGCGCCTTGACGGACAAGGGCCGCGACCAGGTGCGCCACCTCGTCGAGCAGGTCCGTTCACGACGGGTTGCCGCGGTGTACAGCAGCCAGATGGGACGAGCCGTCGAGTCTGCCGAGCTGGCGGCGGTCGAGCTCGGGCTGCACACGCTCGTGGTCGACGGCCTGCAGGAGTTCTCGGTCGGTGACCTCGCGGGAGTGAGCTCCCATGACGCCCGTGCGCAGCAGGTCTTCGACGCGTGGCTGCACGGAGACCTTGCTGCCGCCTGTCCCGGAGCGGAGGACGGTCATACAGTCGTCAAGCGATTCAAGGGGGCCCTTGACGAGATCGCCGACAGACACCGCGGTGAGACCGTGCTGGTCTTCACCCACGGCGGGGCGATGTCGCTGGCGATCCCGAGGCTCTCCGCCAACCTGCGCAATGACCTTGCGGCGCAACGGTTCTTGCCGAACTGCGTTCCGGCAGAGGTCGAAATTGACGCCGACGGATGGCGTGTCGTGAGCTGGCCGGGTGCGACGGATCAGCTCACGGACCAGGCCGCGACCTGACGGACCTAGAACAGGCGTGAACCCACGTCGTCGATGCCTTTGAGCGCTTCGTAGTCCAGAGTGACGCAGCGTATGCCGCGGTCGGCGGCCAGCGTGCGTGCCTGCGGCTTGATCTCCTGGGCGGCGAAGACACCTGCGACCGGCGCCAGGTGGGGGTCTCGGTTCATGAGCTCGAGGTAGCGGGTCAGCTGCTCGACTCCGTCGATGTCCCCCCGGCGTTTGATCTCGACCGCGACCGAGGCACCCGATGCGTCCTTGCACAGGATGTCGACGGGCCCGATGGCGGTCATGTACTCGCGACGAACCAGCGTGTATCCGGGCCCCAAGGTCGCGATGTGTTCGGCGAGCAACCGCTGCAGATGGGCCTCGACGCCATCCTTGACCAGGCCGGGATCCACCCCGAGCTCATGGTCGGAGTCATGCAGCACCTCGTGCAGCAGCACCCGGAGGCGGTCCTCGGACTTGGCGTGCTGGACCACCCAGACCGACGCGACACCGTCGGCAGCCTCGTGGCTCTCTGGGGCGACCTCAGTCATGGCGCACGGAGGTGACATCCAGTTCAGGGGCTTGTACGAACCGCCGTCGCTGTGGATGAGCACGGAGCCGTCGGCCTTGACCAGCAGCAGACGTGTGGCCAACGGGAGGTGGGCCAGAAGCCGCCCCTGGTAGTCCACACTGCACCGCGCTATGACCAGTCGCACCTCGGCAGCCTACCGAGCCCCGCGGACATCCCGGCATACGGTCGTCTCGCTGGCAGGGGAGAGCCGTCCCGCGATGGCTGTGAGCACGGCCTCACCGGTGCGCCCTCGCACGACCTCCGTCGCTCTGACAGACTCGCCGACATGGCTCGTGACTTCGTAACAGTAGGCGTGATCGGACTCGGCACCATGGGTGCCGGCATCGTGGAGGTGTTTGCGCGCAGCGGCCTTGACGTGGTCGCCGTAGAGGTCTCCCCGGAGGCGGTCGAGAAGGGCCAAGCGGTCCTGCGGCGCTCGACCGACCGGGCGCTCTCCCGTGGCAAGCTGACGGCAGAACAACAGGCCGAGCTGCTTGGGCGGGTGCGCTTCGGCTCGGACCTCGCCGACCTTGCCGAGTGTGATCTTGTGGTCGAGGCCGTGCCCGAGCGTCTCGATCTCAAGAGCGAGGTCTTCGCCAGGCTGGATGAGATCGTGAAGCCTGACGCGATTCTGGCCACCAACACCTCCAGCCTGTCCGTCACCGAGATCTCGGTCGCCACCCAGCACCCGCGTCGTGTCGTCGGCATGCACTTCTTCAACCCTGCTCCGGTGCAGAAGTTCGTCGAGATCATCCGCACAGTGGTGACCGATGAGTCAGTGGTCGAGGACGTCAGGGCGCTCGCCGAGCGGATCGGCAAGATGCCGGTCGTCATCGGCGACAAGGCCGGCTTCATCGCCAACGCGCTGCTGTTCGGCTACCTCAACCACGCCGTCGACATGTTCGAGAGCCGCTATGCCACCCGCGAGGACATCGACGCCGGGATGCAGCTCGGCTGTGGGTTGCCCATGGGCCCGCTGGCTCTGATGGACCTGATCGGTCTCGACACCGCCTACGAGATCCTCGACACGATGTACAAGCAGGGGCGCGACCGCCTGCACGCGCCGAGCCCCATCCTCAAGCAGATGGTCACTGGTGGGCTCAGAGGTCGCAAGACCGGTCGCGGCTTCTACACCTACGACGAGGTTGGCAGCTCCGTCGTCGTCGCCGACCACCTCACCCCGCTTGCCGGGGCTCACGAGGGTGGTCTGAGAACCGTGAGAACCGTTGGTGTGGTTGGCTCCGGCACGATGGCGACCGGGATCATCGAGGTGTTCGCCAAGGCCGGGTATGCCGTCACGTATGTCGCGCGTTCAGAGGCCAAGGTCGAGGCGGTCAAGGCAAATATCGCCAAGAGCCTCGAGAAGGCGGTCCAGCGCGGCAAGCTCACGACCGACGACCGTGACGCGGCCGCTGCGCGTCTGAGCGGCACTACCAGGCTCGAGGACCTGGCTCGGGTCGACCTGGTGGTTGAGGCGGTCGTCGAGGACCTCAAGGTCAAGCAGGCGCTCTTCGAGAACCTCGACGAGATCTGCAAGCCGGGCGCCATCCTGGCCACGACCACCTCCTCGCTGCCGGTCATCGAGTGCGCGGTGGCGACCAAGCGACCACAGGATGTTGTGGGCATGCACTTCTTCAACCCTGCCCAGATCATGAAGCTGGTCGAGGTCGTCCACACCGTCTCGACGGCGGACGACGTCGTGGCCACGGTGCAGGACCTGTGTCGGGCGATCGACAAACAGCCCGTGACCTGTGGGGACCGCGCCGGATTCATCGTCAACGCCCTCCTCTTCCCCTACCTCAACGACGCCGTCAAGATGCTCGAGGCGCACTACGCGAGCGCGGACGACATCGACACCGCCATGAAGACCGGCTGTGGCTATCCGATGGGTCCGTTCGAGCTTCTCGACGCGGTCGGCCTGGACGTCTCCCTCGCCATCCAGCGCGAGCTCTATCTCGAGTTCCGCGAGCGTGGGTTCGCACCGGCGCCGTTGCTCGAGCATCTCGTCACAGCCGGCTACCTCGGTCGCAAGGTGGCACGTGGGTTCCGGACCTACGCATAAGGCCGGTCCGCGACCTGCCTGCGACCTGCCTGCGACAATCGATTCATGTCCCGACCCAACCGCCGACGTCGTGAGGACACCGGGCTCGACCTGGAGCG
>PKWT01000062.1 GCA_003132125.1 Micrococcales bacterium
TGGGGCCGGTTTGCCCACCGCAATCCGAGGGGGGGGGGGTAGCCGGCGGCCCGGTTGACCCTCGCACGACCAGGGATGGACGGACGATCACGCGGCGATTTACGTCGGCGCAGGAGAGCAGTTCGTGGGCGAGCCGGCCGAGGTTCGTCTTGCTCACCGAAGCGGTCGTCAGACCGGGGCCGACAAGGCCGCTGACTGGAATATCGTCGAAGCCAGTGATGGAGACATCCTCGGGTATCCGCAGCCGCAGCTCGCCGGCACGGATGAGTACGCCGATTGCGACATAGTCGCTGAACGCGACGATTGCCGAAGCACCGGTCGCCAAGGCCGCATCGGTCGCGGCGTACCCGTCGGTCGTGCCGGGCCCGCACGTCAAGAAGTCGATCCGCAGCCCGCGACGTGCCTGTGCCCGTAGAGCCCGTCGTCGCTCTGCATCCGAGCGCGAGCCAGCGGGGCCTTGCAGATAAACGAGGTGCTCGTGTCCCAACCCGCGCAAATGAGCGCAGATATCTCCGATACCGGCGCCAAAGTCGACGGCGACGCCAGGGTGGCCGGTGGTCTTGCGGTTGATGAGCACCATGCGGCTGACGCGTGAAGACGCCTCGGTCAACTGTCGAGAGGCCATCCGTGGGGAGCACAAGATGACGCCGGAGGTCCATCGCGCCAGCTCTCGAACAAGGCGGATCTCCTCGGCGGGGTTCTCACCCGAGTCGGCGACGAGCATCCGCTGCCCGGCAGCCTCCGCCGCCCCGCTGACGCCCTTCAGCACCTCAGCGAAATAGGGATTGGCCAAGTCGGGCACGATGACCCCCACCGTGGATACCGGTCGCCGCAGACTCTGGGCGCCCGGGTTGGGACGAAAGTCCAGTTCGCTGGCGGCGCTCAGTACGCGCTTCGCCATGGTGTCTTCGGTCGACCGCGCGCCGCTGAGTACCCGCGAGACTGTGGCGAGCGAGACGCCTGCGGCCGCAGCAACCTCGCGAATAGTGCTCGGACCTNNGGAGTCGACCCGCCGAAGGCGCACTCGGAGTGTCCACTCGCTGGCCGTTGACCACGACATTGCGAAGCACCAGGTCGTCAACGTACTCAACTTGAGAGTCGCTTGCGGCCTTATCAAATGTGCAGTTTGTCATCGTGATGTTCTCGATGTGATCGGTCGGATATCCGACGAGGTAGAACGGCTGCTTGGCCGAGCCGACAGTGACATTGCGCAGATGGATGTCGGCGACTTTGGGCAGGAAACCATACTTCGGCCAGTCGGCGCCTACCTCGTAGAAGAAGTCGATCAGGAACCCCTGCTGCGCTACCTGGGCGACCGTCGTGTTGCGCAGGTAGATGTTCTCAATGAAACCGCCGCGAAGCGAGTTCGTCTTGAGCCTCAGCGCGATATCCAGGTTGGGGCTGCTCATCTGCAGGTCCTCGGCGAAGACGTTGCGCACTCCCCCAGTCATCTCGCTGCCGATGGTGACGCCGCCGTGGCCGTCGGCGAAGGTGCACTTGCGGATGAGAATATCCTCCGACGGCACGTTGACCCGTCGGCCGTCGGCATTCTTGCCGGCCTTGATGGCGATGCAGTCATCACCGGTGTCAAAGGTGCAGCCCTCAATCAGCACGTCGCGGCAGGATTCCGGGTCACACCCGTCGTTGTTCGGACCGTGGCTGTTCACGGTGACGCCTTGCACACTGACGTTGTGGCTGAGCACCGGATGAATCTCCCACATCGGCGACCGCAGGATCGTCACGCCCGAGATGACCACGTTGCGGCAGCGGTAGGGCTGGATGAAGTTAGGTCGAAGGTAGTGATCGGCCCCGAACATGCGCTTACTGACTGGGACCCCGTCGTCGGCCAGCTTCTGCGACAGCTTGTCATCTGCGCTCTGGTTCGGCTTGCCCGTCTGCCATCCGAATTCGGTCTTGCCCTTCCAAGGCCACCAGTGGGTATTGTCGGCCTGCCCGTCGAGGGTGCCCTCGCCGGTCACACCGATGTTCTCCTGGTCGAGGGCGTAGATAAGAGGTGAGTAGTTCATCATCTCGATGCCCTGCCAGCGGGTGTAGACGACAGGCAGGTAGTCCGCCGGGTCCTGGCTGAACGCAAGGGTCGCACCCTTCTCCAGGTGCAGGTCCACGTTGCTCAGCAGGTGGATCGCCCCGGTGAGAAAGGTACCGGCCGGCACCACAACGTGCCCGCCGCCGGCCGCGTTGCACGCGATGATGGCCGAACGGATGGCGTCGGTGCATTTCGTGGTGCCGTCAGCAAGTGCGCCGTACGTCGTGATGTCGAAGTTGCGGTTGGCAAACTTGGGCGGCTTCACCCTGGCAAGGATGCGTCCAGCCCGACGCCACGCACCAGGGTCGGTAGCCGCCAGCGCGGGCGAGGTCAGTGGCGAAACCCCCGCCTGCACGATCCCCCCGGCTGCGAGCAGCCCTCCGATGGCAAGTCCATCGCGCATGAAACCGCGGCGGGTGGGTTCGAATCCCATGTTCACTCCTTTTCAGAAAACGTTTACTGACTGTGGACCCACACGCGGAATCTGTCAATGGCTCAAGGAACTTTGTGCACGAGGGCCTATAAAGGCCCAGGACTGTCTTGGGCCAGCTCAGATCCCGAGTCCCATGTCATGGATCGGTTCGTTGTCGAAGCGGGCAAGCAAAGCACTTGCGCCTCGCCGCTGGACAACTATCAACACGGTGAGCGCGATGAAGAAGCACCCTGCCAGTCCCATCGAAAGTCGGGGGATGGTCTGTTCCTGCAGGAATACAGCGTTGATTAGTTGCAAGGCAGCGGTGCAGGCGGGAATCCAGAGCGCCCATCGGTGGCGCAGTTGGGTCCGGGCCAGATCCACGGCGAGGGCGGGTTGTCGCACGCCCCAGCGGCCCGGGCGCCAGCGAGTGATCCCCAGGACCCCGAAGATGGTGAGCAGGTAGATAGCAACCGAGATCCCGCCCACCATCACCATCGCGCGCAGGTGAAATGGTCCGGGCGTTGTAAGCTCCGCGACCGCGAAGCCAAGGACGGCCATCAGGGGTATGAGGGCACCAGGATGAGTAACCCACGGCGCCGTCGGGCGCCTGTGCGCTGGCGGTAGGGATCAAGGTCGGGGGACGTCATGGACGATCTCCAGTTCGCAAACAGTGGCCTGTCAGGCAGGATCAAGCGAGTTGAGATACCGCCTGTTGGTGTCGAGCACGTGTATCAAGAGGAGACCGAGCCGTGCGGCACCTCGACAGTAGCCACCTTTGGTGGAGTGTCTGGGAACTTCAACAAGCTTGTCGATTGGAGGAAGACCGTGGCCAGCATCGGATGGGCCGAGCTGCACTTCCACGACCTGCGTCACACCGGCAATACCCTGGCCGCGCGGACGGGAACCAGCCTGCGGGATCTCATGACCCGGATGGGCCACGACAGCATGAACGCGGCAATCATCTACCAGCACGCGGCCCGGGAGGCAGATCACGTCATCGCCGACGCGCTGGATGCGGGCATGCGCGCCCTTCGGGAGGCCGCCACAAAGGCCACCCGCGGCGCCGGCGAGGGCAACCGCCGCGGTCTTGAGAGCACACGCTAGTTGCACGGTGGTTGCACGAATGGTGTTTTCTGAGGCCGACGGGCCGTCCGCCATCTGGGGGAGTGGACCCAATTTGCTTGTCCTGCAACGCTTTTCGCGTGTGGAGCGGGTGACGGGAATCGAACCCGCACTATC
>PKWT01000230.1 GCA_003132125.1 Micrococcales bacterium
GTTGCGCGGGGCACACTGACGGGACGACGACGCATCAGGCGGCCTTGAGGATCGCGAAGGAGTGCGGCGGCAGAGTGAGCCGGACCCCGGTAGCCGTCGACGCCAACTTGAGCGGCTGCGGTCTGACATCCTCAGGGTGCTCTGCACTGTTGAACGACCCCGCGGACTGCGGCGCGAGGACTCGTGCCGTCAGCTCCGTCAGAGATGCCCCCCGCAGGTCGAGGTCGACCAAGACCTCGTGCTCCAGGTCGGTGTTCGTCAATGAGACGTGGCACCGCCCGGCGTGGACGCTCGCCGAGGCCGAGAGGGTCGGCACGGTGCGGCCCGCCACCTCCCGCTGCGCCTGTGGTGCGCGCACGTGCACCGGCACGGAGGTGGCGTCGTGGTGGACCTTGTTCATCTCGAACACGTGGTACGTCGGGGTCCGCACAAGCGCGCCGGTCTCCTCGTCCGTTAGCAGCATGGCCTGCAGGACGTTGACCGTCTGGGCGATGTTGGCCATCGAGAGGCGATCGGCCAGCCGGTGGAAGACGTCGAAGTGCAGCGAGGCGACGAGCGCGTCCCGCATCGTGTTCTGCTGGTACAGGAACCCGGGGTTGGTCCCTGGTTCGACGTCCCACCAGGTGCCCCACTCGTCCAGGACGAGGCCGACCTGGCGCTGCGGGTCGTACCGGTCCATCACCGCGATGTGCCTGCGCAGCAGGGGCTCGACGTCCTGTGCGGCGACGATGGTTCGCCAGTAGTCGTCGTCGTCGAACTGCGTCGCGCTTCCCTTGGTGGTCCAGGTGCCGCCGATCGTGTAGTAGTGCACCGAGATCGCCTCGAAGGGCAGCACAGGGAAGGTGTCGTGGCTGAGCTCGTCGACCGCCCGCATGAGCGCTTCGGTCCACGCGTAGTCGTCCTCGGAGGCCCCGGCGGCGATCCGGTGAAGCACGTTGTCGCCGTGGTTCTTGCAGAACAGCGCGTACTGCCGCGCCAGGTCGGTGTACGTCTCGGCGCGCATCCGGCCGCCGCCGCCCCAGGGCTCGTTGCCCAGGCCCCAGAAGGGCACCCGCCACGGCTCCTCACGACCGTTCGCCCGGCGCAGCTCGACCATCGGCGAGGTCCCGGAGCGGGTCAGGTACTCGACCCACTCGCTCATCTCTCGGACGGTTCCCGAGCCCACGTTGCCGTTGATGTACGGCTCGGCGCCGAGCAGCTCGCACAGCGCCATGAACTCGTGCGTGCCGAAGTGGTTGTTCTCCTCGACGTCGCCCCAGTTCGTGTTGATCATCCGCGGGCGGTCGGCCCGCGGCCCGATGCCGTCACGCCAGTGGTACTCATCCGCGAAGCAGCCCCCCGGCCAGCGCAGGTTCGGGATGCCCAGCTCGCGCAGCGCCTGCACGACGTCCTGGCGGATCCCGCCCACGTTGGGGATCGGGGAGTCCTCGCCCACCCAGAAGCCGCCGTAGATGCACCGGCCCAGGTGCTCAGCGAAGTGGCCGTACAGGTGGCGGCTGATGACCGGTCCCGGGATGTCCACGTTGACGATGACGGTCGCGCGGGTGGCGTCTGGCACGGTGGATCAGCCTTCCGACGCGGTAGCCAAGGCAGGAATCTCGGGCATGACCTCGCTGACCACCAGCCGTGGGTCGTTCGTGGTCACCCGGTGCACGGGTCCGACCACCGTGATCGTCGTCGTTGTCTCTTTCTCGGCGGACGACCTGCCAACCCAGAGCTCGACCTCGCCCGGTTCGACGATGCGCACCATGGAGCGGTCCGAGAACGCCAGCCGTGTGGTCGGCACCCGGAAGCGCACCACAACCGATTCCCCTGGCTCCAGCGCCACCCGCCGGTAGCCGAGCAGCTGGGCGACCGGCCGGGTCACGCTTGCATACACGTCGCGGGCATACAGCTGGACCACGTCGGTGCCGGCCCGCTCGCCGGTGTTGTGCACCCTCACCTGCGCGGTGAACATGTCACCTGCCGTGACCTCGTCGTCGGCGGTCAGGGCGGTGCGCGCGAACGTGGTGTAGGCCAGCCCGTGCCCGAACGGCAGCACCGGTGTGCTGTCCGCGCTGGTCACCTCCGAGGGCCCGCCGAGGATGGGGTGCAGGTAGGAGTAGGGCTGCGCACCTGCTGACCGCGGCATGGTCACAGACAGCCGGCCGGACGGGTTCACCCGCCCGGACAGCACGCCCGCGAGCGCGGTGCCACCCTCCTCCCCGGGGAAGAACGNNCCGGGGAGGGCGAGTGTCTCGGTGTCGTTGCCCTCTCCGACTGTGCCCAGCCCGAACAGGCCGGCCTGGTCGCCGACCACCACCACGGCGACGTCGGCCTCGGAGGCCAGCCGCACGGCTTCGGCGAAGCCGGACTTGTCGTTGCCCTCGACGGTGCAGCCGAGGGCGTACCGGACGTCCACGCCCGGCAGCTCCGCGTGGAGCGCCTCCAGCACCGAGGGGATGTCGAACCCCATCGGCACCTCCGGGTGGTGGACAAGCACGTGGTTGGCGAACGAGTAGCAGCCCATCAGGGCCTGGGCACGATCCGCGTTCGGGCCGAGCACGGCAACACGCGTCGGCATCGGGCGGTCCGGGCCGCACAAAGGAAGCGCGCCGTCGTTGGTGAGCAGCACCACGGACTCCTCCGCCAGCCGGCGCGCGACGTCGCGGTGCTGCGGGGAGTCGAGGTCGATCGTCGTCGGAGGCTCGTCCTCGAACGTGGCGTCGAGCAGGCCGAGCTCCTCCTTCTGCGCAAGCGCCCGGAGCACCGCGCGGTCCACCAGTGCCTCGTCGACCAGCCCGGACCGTAGGCGTGCGGCGAGCGGCTCGAGGAAGGCGTCCCCGGTGGGCAGCTCGATGTCGATACCGGCGGCGAGCGCCAGCGCAGCGGCCTCCCCGAGGTCCGCGCCGACGGCGTGCAGGACGTGCAGGAACGCCACCGAGAAGTAGTCCGCGACCACGACGCCGTCAAACCCCCAGGTCTCTCGGAGGAGCTCGGTGAGGTACGTGGGGTCGGCGGCGATCGGCACGCCGTCCACTTCGTTGTACGAGTTCATGACAGAGCGCACCCCGCCATCGAGAACCGCCATCTCGAACGGTGGCAGCAGCACGTCAGCCAGCTCGCGTGGGCCTGCGCTCACCGGGGCATGGTTGCGGCCAGCTCGCGAGGCCGAGTACCCGACGAAGTGCTTCAGCGTGGCATGCACGCCTGCGGACTGCAGGCCGAGCACGTAGGCCGTGCCGACCGTGCCGACCAGGTACGGGTCCTCGCCGATGCACTCGTCGACCCGCCCCCAGCGCGGGTCGCGGACCACGTCGAGCACCGGGGCCAGGCCCTGGTGCACGCCGAGCTCACGCATCGATGCGCCGATGAGCGCGCCCATCTCTTGCACCAGGTCCGGGTCGAAGGACGCGCCCCAGGCCAGCGGGGTGGGGAATGTGGCGGCCTGCCACGCGGCGAGGCCGGTCAGGCACTCCTCGTGCACCAGGGCGGGGATGCCGAGCCGCGTCTGGGTGCGAAGGCGGCGCTGCTCTCGCCACAGCCATGCGGCCCGCTCGACCGGATCGACCGGCCGGGTGCCGTAGACGCGTGTCAGGTGACCGATCCCGTGGATGGTGGCCTCCTCCAGGCGCCCCGAGGACGCCATCTCACCCTGCATGGGCGCGACCACTGCGCCACCCTGATCGACCCAGAACCCCACGAGCTGGGCGAGCTTCTCCTCCAGCGTCATGCGCGCGTGCAGCGCACTCACCCGCTCGGACACCTGCGGCATGCCTGGAATGACGGTCACAAGATCTTCTCCTTCAACTCTTACTGGATGACGATGTGCTGGCATCGCCGCTTCGATGCTGCCGAGCCCGGGGTTGTTCCGGCCGACGATGAGCGGACGCTCGACGTCGGTCCGTCAGCCTTTGACCGCTCCCGTCAGGCCGCCGACGATGCGACGCTCGAAGAGGCTGAAGAAGACCAGCGCCGGGATCATCGACAGCGACGTGAACGCCAGGACCTTGGCGGTATCGACCGAGTACTGCGACGCGAACGCCTGCACGCCCAGCGGCAAGGTAAACGTGCCCTGGTCGTTGAGGATGAACAGCGGCAGCAGGTAGTTGTTCCAGCTCCCGATGAACGCCAGAATCCCCACCGTGATGACGCCCGGGACCGACAGCGGCACCACCATGCGGAAGAAGAATGCCAGGCGGCTGCACCCGTCGATCGCTGCGGCCTCCTCGATCTCGTTCGGGATCGCTCGCAGGAACGGCACGAGGATGATCACCGTTGTCGGCAGACCGAACGCGATCTGCGGGAGGATGATCCCCGGTAGCGAGTTCATCAGGCCGAGGCTCTTGATCATGATGTACAGCGGCGTGATCGCGACGGTCATGGGGAACATGAGGCCGGCGGCGAACAAGGTGTACATCGCAGCGCGCCCGCGGAAGCGGTAACGAGCCAGGACATAACTCGCCATGAGGCCCAGGACGACCACACCCACCGTCGTGGCGACGGCGGAGATCGTCGAGTTCAGGACCTCCTGCCAGAAGACCCCACCTTTGAGGACGTTGAGGTAGTTGCCAATCTCCCACGGGCTCGGGAGCCCGGCCGGACTGTTCGTGATCTGGGAGTTCGTCCGGAAGCCGCCGATGATGATGTAGACGACGGGCGCGAGCATGGTCGCGACCAGCAGGAGCGCGATGAAGTAGATCGTCGGGTTGCTCCAGTCGCGCTTCGCACGTTCCCTGTGGCTGCCTGGCACCTGAGCAGGTGCGTCGAGAGTGGTCGCAGGCATTACTCCGTGCCCCCTGTGAGCGCGCCTTCGGTGTCGCGGCGCAGGACGAAGCGCTGGTAGAGGAGCGCGATGACGAGCGAGATCATGAACAGTACGACCGCCACGGCATTGCCATAGCCGAAGTTGCCGGAATTACGACCGTTGGTGACCATGTAGGTGGCCATCGTCGAGGTACCGGCTGTCGAGGAGACGTACTGACCCCAGATGATGTAGACGAGGTCGAACAGCTGCAGCGAGCCGATGATCGACAGGAACGCCCAGATGCGGACCGTGGGCCCCAACAACGGCAGCGTGATCCTGCGTTGTGTCTGCCAGTACGAGGCGCCGTCGATCGCCGCCGCCTCGCTCAGCTCCGCCGGGATGCCTTGAAGGCCGGCGAGGAAGAGGAGCACCGCGAACCCGATGTACTTCCACGAGATGATCACCATGAGCGACCAGATCGCGATCTTCGGGTCCGACAGCCAGTCGTGCGCGAATCCGCCGAGCCCGATGTTCTTCAGCAGATCGTTCACGGCCCCGGTGGTCTGGAGCATCAGGCTCCAGCCGGTGCCGACGATGACCTCCGAGACCACGTACGGGACGAAGATGAGCACGCGGACCACCGACTTCCCGCGAATCTTCTTGTTGAGCAGCAGCGCCAGGCCGATCGCGGCGGGACCCTGCATCACCAGAGACAGCACGACAATGGTTGCGTTGTGATTCAGCGCATCCAGGAAGAGACCGTCGTGGAAGATGGTGACGTAGTTCTTCAACCCGATGAAGTTGGTCGGTACGCCGTAGCCCTTCCAGGCGTAGAAGCCGTAGTACGCGGCCATGGCGACCGGAAAGATCACGAAGGTCAGGAAGATGATGATGGCCGGGCCCGAGAGCACGGCGATCTCAAGACGAGCCGGCCAGCCGACACCGCGTCGGCGCTGGCGTGGCCCGGAAGAGGGCAGCCCAACCGCTGCGCTGCCCTCTCCGGGCGAGAGAACCACAGGCGAGCCCCTCGAGACTGATGAGCTCTCGCGAGTGGGATCAGCCATGTGCGTCTCGCGCTCTATCCCTTGGCGGCGGCGTCGTTCGCGGCCTTGATGATGCCAGATGCGTCGCCCTTCCCCGCGAGCAGGTTCACCACGCCGACGTTGAGAGCGTTTCCGACGTTCTGCCCGTAGAGCGTGTCCAGCCACTGCGAGACGTACGGAGCGGAGTTGTAGGCCTCCATGATCGACTTCAGGTAGGGCTCGGTCACGATGGCCTGCGCCTCGGTGTTCACCGGCGGCGCGTTGAAGGCCTTGTAGTACGCCTCCTCGACGGGCGTCGTCGCGATGTAGGTCAGGAAGTCGGTGCATGCCGGCTTCGGCGCCTTGGCCGAGCACGAGTAGCCGTCGACACCGGCCATGATCGCCTTCGGGTCACCCTGGCCGCCCGAGATCGTCGGGAACGGGAACCATCCGAGATCCGGCAGCGGCTTCTGGTCCGGGGTGAGGGAGGCGATGACACCCGGGTCCCAGGCCCCCATGAGCTCCATCGACGCCTTGTGGTTCGCCACCAGGCCCGCGGAGCTCCCTGCACCCTGCTGGGCAGCAGTGGTGAGGAAGCCCTTGTTGAACGGCTTGGTTGCGGCGAACGTCGCGAGGTCCTGGCCGGCCTTCAGCCAGCACGGGTCGGTGAACGTCTTGTCCGCCGCGGCCTTGTTCAGCGTGTCGGCGCTGCACTCGCGCAACGCCATGAAGAAGAACCAGTGCGCGGCTGGCCAGGCGTCCTTCGCGCCGACGGCGATCGGGTCGACACCCTGGGCCTTGAGCTTCGTCACGGCGGCGTTCAGGTCGTCGAACGTCTTCGGGGTCTCGGTGATCCCCGCCTTGGTGAAGAGGGTCTGGCTGTAGAAGAGCCCGCCCGGGAGCATCGAGACCGGCATGGCATAGGTCTTGCCGTCGAGTTGCTCGGCCTTGAAGGACCCGGCCGGGATGGCCTGCTTGGTCGCGTCCGTGATCGAGGCCGAGATGTCCATCAGCTGCCCGGCCGACACCATCGCCGCCATCTTTCCGCCACCTCGCTGCAAGAAGATGTCCGGTGCACTTCCCGAGTTCAGCGCCGTCTGCAGCTTGCCGTCCAGGTCCTCGTTCTGGATCGCCTGGATGGTGATCTTCACATTCGGGTGGGCCTTCTCGAAGTCCGCGGCGGTCTTCGCCCAGAAGGCCTTGCCATCGCCCGTCGTGGCGTTGTGCCAGAACGTCATGGTCGTCGCGCCGCCGCTGCTACCGCTGCTGGCGCCGCCACCACCACTGCTGCTGCAGGCCGTGAGCCCCGCAGCACCCATTACCAGGGCGGCCGATACCGCCAGGGACTTCCTCAGCTTCATGAGTTCTTTCCTCCTTGTCGAGCAGCAGAAAATGCGGAGATTGCCCCCTGCGGAGTGGAACTGGCGGCGGCTGCTGACGTGCGCGTGGGCCTGTGTCCGGTTGTCATCACTCGCCGTCACCGTCC
>PKWT01000034.1 GCA_003132125.1 Micrococcales bacterium
TCTTATCTGGGGAACTTGAGTAGTCGTCCCATGTTTACGCAGGTAGACCACTTGCGGACGCGTCTGCAAGTGGTCTACCTGGGTCGACGGGTAGTCGTTCTCGCTGCTGCGGGCCCACGTCACGTTAGCCGTATGGTTCGGTTGTTGTAGCCGTTGGATCGCGTCATCGAGGGTGACGAGGGCGAGGTCGAGGACGTGGACGCCGTTACGGAATGGTTCGAAGCCGAGGTGAGACCACAACCGGCCGAGAGCGGCGGCAGCTTGCCATTGCCGGGGTCCGTTGCCAGTCGGTCGCTGTTCATGATGTGTCTTCATCGCTGCTTGAACCGGGCCCGCCCTCGCGGCGGTGCCCCAGACGGCGTCGCAACTCGAGGTTGTCTCCGTGAGCGGTCTCAAGCGCGTGCCGCAGTTGTTGTACTTCGTCGCGGTGGCGTCGTTTGAGCTCGGCGAGCTGGGCGGTGAGCGTGCGCACAACGCTGCTTTCCTGGACGGTCTCGTCTGGCTTGGTGGGGCCGGTCGGGGCGGCCTGTTGGTCTCGAAGCTGTTCTATCCGGCTGCGGATATCGGCCGTGGAGTAGAGGAAGTCCAGTGACACACTCGCGGTGCGCGCCAGCCCGCGGAAGGTGACCGGCTGGCCGCGGCGGACCATGTCTTGGATTCCTTGCTCGGCGCGTTTCTTGGTCGCAGCGCTCTTGTTCGCCGCGGCACGGCGAAGGTTGTCGGGGTTGCCGCGCATCAGCGGTCGTTGGCGGTGTTGGTGATGGCGTCGGTGCGGGCGGTGACGCCTGCGCCGCGGATGGCTTGCACGGTCCCGTCGGCCAGCCGGGTCTGTTCGAGTGTGACGATGATGCGGCCAAGCGCGTCGTGTTCTTGACGCCGACCGGCCAGCCAGACGTTTTCCTCACCCATCTCTTGTCCGGTGCGGGTCGAGAACGCCGTTTGACGTTCCTCGATCAGCCCCTCGGTGCGGGCCCGCTGGGTTTGCAACTCCGGCAGGAAGGTCGCGTCGGTAGCGAACTTGTCACACGTCAAACACGCGTTTCCTTTGACACACACCTGGCGGGGCGGCAGCAGGCACCAGCCGTTGGGCAGAACCCGGTCGGTGCGCCTGTCTAACTCGAGCATGTCGTAGAGGTCGCGCGGGTCGATGTCGACGTCCTTGGCGTCGGCGGTGATCTTGCGGTAGCGAAGGAACTCCGCTTCGGCAGTGGACTGCAGAGTCTGCGCATACGTCATGGTCATGGTCGGCGTCAGGTGTCCAAGGTGGCGCTGCACGACGTGTAACGGCACACCGGCATTCAACAAACCGGTGGCCACCGTATGCCGAAACCGGTGGGTGCGGTTGAAGTCGACCAGCCTGCCGGTGCTGTCGCGGACATCCAACCGATGGGCCAGCCGGGTAAGAAGCTGCCGCAGGGTCATGCTGGAGTACGGCCGGTCACCGTTGCGGTTCCTTTGCGCCGCCAAGAACAGGTACTTCGGTGACTTCCCCGGTGACCCGTGGTCGGCGAAGTACTCGGCCGCCCACTCCTGCTGGGCTCGGATGATCGCTACCGCCTCGGTGTGCACGAGGACGGTGTTAGGCGCACCGTCAATCTTGGTCTGTTGGTAACGCAGCTTGGCCACAGGTGCATCCGCCTGGCCGTCGGCGGCCGGCTCAGTCTGGGCTGCGACGGCCGCCGACAGCGGTTGGAGCGGGTCGCAATCGAGCATGCAGACCTCACTGACGCGACGGCCAAGCAATGCCACCAACATGGTGATCCGCATGGCCTGTTCATCGCCGAACCCGCCCTGCTCGACCGGAGCACCGAGCAGGCCCAGGCCGGTCATGATCTGCGTCATCGCGTCCTCGTCGATGACCTGGCCCTCCAGCCGGGGTTGTTGTTTGCCGGGCAGCTCACCACGCCGATAGAACCCGGCATGCTCGGGCCCGAGACGTGCCCAGCCCGGTTCGGCCAGTGCGGCGGCCGCGGCGTCTTTGTTGTCGGCCATGAACAGGTAGAACTGTTCGACATCGCTGGCCAGACGCTGCACCGACGCCGGTGATAGCCGCTGCCCGA
Organism: Micrococcales bacterium; assembly: GCA_003132125.1. Lineage (GTDB taxonomy): Bacteria > Actinomycetota > Actinomycetes > Actinomycetales > Dermatophilaceae > UBA4719. The sequence continues at coordinate 2,061 of PKWT01000034.1, forward strand.
CCCGGGGCCCACGGGTGGCCTTCTTGCCGCGGAGGTGTCCGAGGAAATCCAACATCAGGCCGCGCACCCCGGCGGCCTCATCAGCCAGCTGGGGCCCGTCGACGCCACGACCGGCGAGGAAGGCGTCGAACTCCCTGATCGCCGCCGCCCTGCGGTGCACCGACGACCAGGTCAACAACCCGGTGTCCATAGCGACTTTGCAGTGCCATTGCAGGCCGTGTCGCAGCCACCGGGTGCCGATCTGGTCGAACCGCACCGCATATCGGCCCATCGGCTCGTGGTCGCGCAACGGGATCCGGGTCTCCTCCACCGGGTCCCACAGGTCCCGCTGCCACCACGGGCCGGTGTCCAACGCGGTCACCAACAGCCGCAGCATCCGCGTCAGCAGGCCCCGGATGGCCTTCATCGTGGCAGCCGCCGGCAGCCGGCCGGTGCGGCGGTGCACCGCACGTTGAAACCGCTGACACCAGTCGTGACCAGACAGTTCCAACAGCGAGGCCAACGCTTCGGCGGGATGTTCGGCGATGACCTCACCCAGCCGGTGCACCAGCATGCTCAACGCAGGTGTGGGCACCATCTGGCCCAATTCGATGAACCGAAACACACACCACACCAGCTCGGCCCGCATCGGTTCTGGAAGACCGGACAGGTCCACCCCGGCCCGCCACGTCCCGTCGTGGCAAAAGCCGCCGGCGTACCGTGCCGGCACGGTCGACTCCGCCAGCCGCGACAGCCGCATCGGCTCAGGCACCTGCGCCCACAACCCCACCAGTGCCTGCGAGTCGCATCTGCCGCGGGCGTCTTCCACCCAGTCGGTCGCGGCCCGGCCCCGGTGGCCGGTCATGAGCACGGCCCAATCTGCTCGCCGGTATCCACATCGACCCCAACTCGCCAGCCGGCGGTGTACGCCTTCCAATCCGCCAATGCCCGCATCTCCGCGTCGTCGGTCACGTGCGCATAGGTGTTCAGCGTGGTCTGCACGTCGGCATGGCCCAAACGACGGCTCACCACATGCACCGGCACCCCCGACAACAACAACGCCGTCGCGTGACTGTGGCGCATCCAATGTGGCGTCCACGTCGGCGGCACCTGCCCGGACAGTTCCCGACGCAGTCTGTCTACCAAGTCATAGACCGACTCCGGTCGCCACGGGGCAAACTTCGGTGCATGGTCGAGGTTGACAAACACACACGTGGCGTCAAAGTCCTCGCTCACCAGGTCTGCGCCAGCCTCACACAAGCGCCAGACGTACTCGCCATAAAACCGGTCCAACTCATCGGAGACATACAGCCGTCGGTATCCGCTCTTGGCCCGCACCTGATGCGGATGATCTCGAGGCACCACCTCGATAAACGGCGTGTCGCCGCGTCCGGTGTGCCAGTCGCGATGTTGCAACCCCAAGGCCTCGCCCAGCCTGACCCCGGTCTCGGCCAACAGCATCCACAACAGCCTGTTGCGGACCGACCCCGACCACTCCCGTGTCTTTTCGTCCCAGCTCGCGCACGCCTCACAGATCCGTTCGATCTGCCGCGGTGTCAACACCGGTGGCGGTGCCCCACGACGACGATCTCGCACTCGAACCACCGACCGACGGCGCCCCCGACGGCGGGCGACGTGTTCCAGCAACGGCTTGTACCTGCCGCTGCCGCGCTGCGTGATCCTGTGCAGGTCCCGGCCGACGTCCACCCCGTTGAACAGGTGATAGTCATAGCAAGACATCACCGCAGCTAGCCGCACCTCGATCGTGGACTCAGCGAACCGCGACGGGCGCCGCTCGATCGAAGCGACCCCCGGCTCGTCCCCGGTGCGCAGCCAGGTCAAGAACGCCCCGAAATCCTGCAACGTCACCGCATCCCAGCGCAAGTCGAACCCGTCCAGATACTGCCACCACAGCGCCAACGCCCGCGCATAGGACTTCACCGTGTTCGGAGACGCCCGCTGCGCCCGCAGATACTCCAGATACTCCTCCGCCGGCTCCACCACGAGATGGTCTCTGCCCAGCACCGTCCAGGTAAACGCCCCATCGGACAACACCAGCCGCTGCACCCGGCACGTTCCGGCTTCGCCCGTACTCGTCGTCATGCTCCGTAACGTAGCCACCCCAGATAGTCCGTCCGCGACAGACACGCCGGCCAAGAACAAGATGCTTTACCGCCGTCACAGACGGTGGCCAACCAACCCCAGATAAGAC
>PKWT01000129.1 GCA_003132125.1 Micrococcales bacterium
CGAGAGGTAGTGATGGCAATGAACCTTTTGATGATGCCGACCCTGCACGTGGGGCAGGGCACGCACCTTGGTGGTTTGAGCGTGTTCCCGGTCTGGACCGACGCGCCGATCGTGTCGGGCCTGGCGACGGGCCGAGCGGCTCGGGTGCAGGTCGCCGAGCGCGAGGGAAGCCCGGTGGTGGGTGAGCTGGTGCTCAAGAACGAGGGTGCCAAGCCCGCCCTGCTGGTCGCCGGTGAGCTGTTCGAGGGTGGATGGCAGCACCGGGCCCTCAACCACGACATCCTGCTGGTGCCCGGCCAGCAGCTGGTGGCCAGCGTGTCCTGCGTGGAGCACGGTCGCTGGCACGGCGCGACAGCTCAGGTGCGACGGTCGCGCCGCGCCTCGATGATGGTCCGGTCCGCGCAGACCATCGCCGATGATGACGACCGTCAGAGCTCGGTGTGGGACCGGGTCTCCAGGTACGACAACGCATTTGGCGCTTCTCCCACCGCGTCCTATGTCGACCACCTCAACCGTCGTGCCGAGCCTGAGGTCAGTGTGGACGGCCTCGAGGATGAGGTCGAGTCGGGCGAGGTGGCTGCGGCAGCCGAGCTGGCGGCCCGCATCAGGAACATCAGGGCTCTCCCTGGTCAGCGGGGTGTGCTCATCGGCCTGGGTGGCCAACCCGGATTCCTGGAGCTCTTCGCGTCACCGACAGGTCTTCGTCGTCACCTGCCCGGCCTGCTCGAGGCCGCCGCGATCGACGCGGCTCTGCTGGACCCGGAGCCGACACCCGGTCGTCGGGCTCGCCGTTTCGCCGGGCTCCTGGCCGATGCGCCGATCGGCGACGAGCTGGGAACCGATGCAGGGGCCGGGCATGCGCTGGCTTTTCGGTCGAAGTACCACGAGATTCGTGGGCTGGGCTGGAATGATCAGCTGTTGCACGCCACCGTGTTCAACCGTCGCCACCACCTTATGGAGGTTGCATGACAGCTCGACTCAGTTCCGCGCAGGTCGACCGCGCTGCCGGTGTCCTGCTCGGCGTGGCCTGCGGTGACGCGCTCGGCGCCCCGTACGAGTTCGGCCTGCCCCTGGGCCCTGACGTTCCGGTGGCGATGAAGGGCGGCGGGTCAATGGGCTGGAAACCGGGGGAGTGGACCGACGACAGCTCGATGGCAATCGCGATTGCCGAGGTCACCGCGACCGGCGCGGATGTCACAACGGTCGCGGCGCGTGACCGGATCGCCGCCCGCTGGGCCGAGTGGGCCACCAACGCCAAGGATGTCGGCGTCCAGACCAGGACCGTGCTGTCAGCTGCCACCCATGCCGCTCGTTCACGTGGCGAGACCGCGCCGACCGGTGAAGACCTGACGTCGGCTGCTGCCGAGCACGACGCCGTCACCGGGCACTCTGGCGGCAACGGTTCGCTGATGCGGACCGCGCCGGTTGCCCTGGCCTATCTCCACGACCCGGACGCCCTGGTTCTCGCGGCACAGGAGATCAGTGCCATGACGCACCACGATTCCGAAGCGGGCGAGGCCTGCGCCTTGTGGTGCCTGGCGATCCGGCAGGCGGTCCTGCACGGGACCCTCGATGTTCGCAGCGGTCTGGAGCACCTGTCCGAGGACCGCGCCCGCATCTGGGCCGCCCGACTGGACAAGGCCGAGGCGAGTCAGCCGTCCGACTTCGAGCAGAACGGCTGGGTCGTGGAGGCTCTGCAGGGTGCATGGTCCGCCATCACCATCACGGCCGAGGCGACGGGGCCGGCACACCTCCGGCTCGCTCTCGAGGCCGCGGTGCGCGGTGGCCGGGATACGGATACCGTTGCGGCCATTGCGGGTTCGCTGGTCGGTGGGTTGTATGGCGCATCCGCGGTTCCCGCGCAGTGGCGCCGCGAGCTGCGCGGCTGGCCCGGGCTGCGGGCCCGCGACCTGATACGGATCGGCGTGCTGACCGCGCGCGGCGGCGAGTCCGACTCAGCGGGCTGGCCTGCCACTGCGACGATGGACTACTCGAAGTTCTTGGGTTCCAACGCGTTGACCCAGCATCCCCACGACGACCACGTGTGGATCGGCGGCGTCGACGCCCTGGACAACCTGCCTGACGGGGTGGACGCATTGGTGTCGCTCTGTCGACTGGGATCCACCCAGGTCCCGGCCCCAGGTGTGGATCCTCGCGACCACGTTGAGGTTTGGCTGCTCGACGAGTCCGAGCCGGAGAAGAACCCGAACCTCGACTTCGTCCTGACCGACGCCGTCGCGGCTGTCGAAGCGTTGCGAGCCGAAGGCAGAACGGTTCTGTTGCACTGCGTCCAGGCGCAGTCGCGCACCCCTGCCGTGGCCGCCCTGTATGGCGCGCGGCTCAGCGGCAGCACTCCCACCGACGCGCTCGCCGACATCCTCGAGGTCCTGCCCAAGGCCCGTCCCAACAGCGGTTTTCGGGCAGCGTTGGACCGCCTCTGAGTCGACTGGTGTTCGGATGCCAGAAGCTCAGTCGGNNGCGAAGTCAACTCGTGACGTTGACCGACAAAGAAGCAAGGGGGCATGCTGGCTGGCTGACACTCTGGAGGCGTGATGGACAGACTCCCGGTCGTGTATGTGCGCGGGTACGCCGGCGCAACGTCAGGCATCGACAGTCAGGTCGACGACCCGTTCTACGGGTTCAACCTGGGTGCGACCCATGTGCGGGTGGGTGGTGACGGGGACCCGATGTTCTACCAGTTCGAAGGTCCCATGCTCCGGCTCATGACCGATGAGAACTATCGGCTGATCGTCCGCGGCGACCAGCAGCAGTACCTCAACGACGCCAAGGACGGGACGATCCCCCCGGAGTCGCTATGGGTCTACCGCTTCTATGACCAGGCCGCCACGACCTTTGTGCCGCAGCCGCACGAAGGCATGGTTGAGCGTTTCTTCAGCGGTATTCGCAAACACATCACGGCCGACGGTTTTGACATCGAGACGGCGGCGGCCGGCCTGTACGACCTGATCATGACGATCCGGGCCAAGACCGGAGCGGACAAAGTGCTCGTCGTGGCCCACTCGATGGGTGGCCTCGTCGTCCGTTGCATGATGCAGAAGATCTGCTTCGAGGGCAACAGGGTTCCGGCGAAGTCGATCGTGGACAAGTTCTTCACGTACGGCACGCCGCACGGTGGCATCTCGTTCGACATCGGTGCCCTTGACTGGGCGCAGCAGGCGTTCGGACCGGCCGGCGCGGACATCTTCGCCCCGGAGAAGATGTTCGGATACCTCACTCCCGGAAAGAAGTTTGGTGACCTGCCGGGTCGGGGCGACCGGTGGGACCCGCAGTTCGTCGACGAAAAGGTGTTCAGCGCAGCCAACATCTTCTGCATCATCGGCACCGACCCCAAGGACTATGGCTTGTCGCGGGTCGTGGTCGGGCCCAAGAGCGATGGCCTTGTCCGGATCGAGCACGCCTACGTTCGCGGGGCGCACCGCGCCTACGTCTACAAGTCGCACTCCGGTTCATACGGAGAGGTCAACTCCGAGGAGGGTTACCAGAACCTGCGCCGGTTCATGTTCGCCCGCTGGGCCGTCAGTGTGACGCTCGGCGGGCTTCCGGCCTATCCGAAGGACATGGCTCAACGCCCTCCCGAGGACCAGTGGCCCATCTGGCAGGCCGACATGAGTCTGGCCATCCGCGGCGTCTCGGTCGTCATCAGCGAGCAGCAGGCGGCACACTGGTGCCCCATCCAGATCAACGAGGAGCTCAGCCGGCACGTCGACTCTCCGGACGATCCCTTGCCGCTGGCGTCCACCTTCTTGCTTGACCCGGCGCACCTGTTGGAGCTGGCCCGCGAGCGCGGCGACGCCGATCCCAACCAAAGGCACGGCGGCCGACTGCGTTACGTCTTGTCGTTGAGCGTGTTCAAGGTTGTCGAACGCGGCGGCTTCTTCAGCTTCGGCGAGCACCTGGAGCAGGTGCCCGACTGGGCCGACTCCTTGATCGTCGACGTCGGACCCAACGAAGCGGGCACCGGGCTGCAGGCGTGGGCGGCATGGAACAGCCAGGTCGCCGGACCCAACGACGAGCTCGACCCGATCACCGAGGGGCTACCGGCAGACCAGCGCGACCCCATCACGTTCGACACCACGGAGGGGATGAGGTCCTGCGACATCGACCTGCCCACCGTGGCGAAGGGCCTGCCGATACTCGGACCGCGCGCCCACATCACCATCCAGGTCACCGATCGCGCCAGCACTGCGGCAGCCGTCAGCGGATGACCTTCGAGATCGTGCCGGGCGACGCATCCTCGCCATACGTCATCCACGTTCCTCACTCGTCCACCCGGATCCCGGACGATGTCCGCACACAGCTCCTGCTCGGTGACGACGAACTCGCCGAGGAGCTGCGCCTCATGACCGACGCACGCACCGACGAGCTGGCTGCCCTTGTTGCCAGACAGGTTGCGCCGCGGCCGTGGTTGTTCGTGAACCACCTCTCGCGACTGGTCGTGGACCCCGAGAGGCTGCCCGACGAACATGAGGAGATGTATGCCGTCGGCATGGGTGCCGTCTACACCCGCACCTCTGCCGGGTTGGTCCTCCGGGAAGCTGACGAGCACGCCGAACGCCTACTCCTCAAACGCTTCTTCACGCCGTATGCAGAGGCGCTGACGGAGCTCATCGACGAACGGCTCGCCGCCACCGGTCATGCCGTGCTGGTCGATCTCCATTCCTACCCGGTGGCTGCCCTGCCATACGAGCTGCACCAGGAGGCGAGGCGCCCGCCCGTGTGTCTTGGCGTCGACGTCGATCACACACCGGCGGCTCTGCGCGAACGGGCGTTCCGCGCCTGTTCAGTCATTGGCGAGGTTGTCGTGAACGAGCCCTTCGCCGGCAGCTACATACCGCTTCGTCACTTCGGACGTGACAACAGGGTTTCCTCGGTGATGGTGGAGCTGCGACGGGACACCTACATGCGCGACGACGAAACCATGGACCCTGAGGGAGCTCGTCGGGTCAGCGACGCGCTGGCAGCCATCCTCGAAGCCTGAGCCCGCGCGGCGGGAGGAGAATGCTTCGATGAAGCTCAAGCTCGACCTGCACGACATCCACAGCAAGGGCGCGGAGATCGACCGGGCCCTTCGCGCGATCATCGACGAAGCCGTCGCCAAGAAGGCGCCCTTGGTCGAGATCATCCCCGGCAAGGGCTCTGGGGCTCTGAAGAAGCATGTCCTGCGCTTCTTGGACCAGAAGGAGATCAAGGCTCTCTACCACCGGGTCGAAAAGGACTCCGACAACTTCGGCCGCGTCTTTGTCCATTTCCGCTGGAAATAGGCCCGGCAGACCTCTGACATTCGGCTGACCAGATATCCCCTTTGCGCCTACCGTTAGACGGCGTTTCCGTTGCATACCGAGGGGTGGTGCACCAAGGATGTCGATCAACGATGTGGGTCAGCTGTCCGTCCCCAACAACGAGGGCGAGCCGTCCATCTCCGACCAGATGAGGGAGGAGGCGACGCTGTCCCCGAGGGACTCCAGGAAGTGGATCGGGGCGGCCGCCGCAGTCGCGGTGATCGCCGGCCTCGCCGTGGGGGGAGTGACGCTGGTCAACGTGCTTGGTGGTGGAGGTGCCCAGCCCGAGGAGGTGTTCCCGGCCAACGCCATCGTCTTCGCCAAGTTGGACCTGAGTCCCTCGGTCGGACAGAAGCTGGCCGTCTACCAGTTCGCTCGCAAGTTCCCGACGTCAAGGGTCAAGGTCACCACCGAGGAGTCGTCCATCAAGGAGTCCACCTTCGGCTCCATCTTCACGGGTGACTCCGGGTGGGGGCTGGACTACAAGAAAGACGTCGAGCCGTGGCTTGGGGACCGGGTCGGTGTCGGCGTGTTCCCCGACATGGATTCGGACAAGAAGCCTGAGGTCGGTTTCGCCATCGCTGTCACCGACCAGGAGGCGGCCAAGATCGCCTTGGACAAGGTCGTCAGCAACGCGGCCAAGAACAAGGAAAAGATTGGCTACGCCTTCGCTGACGGCTACGTGATGGTCTCCGACACCACCGCCAAGGCAGCGTCGCTGGTCCGCGTCGGCAAGGTCACTCCGCTGACCGGGTCCGCGTATGCCGCTGACGTCCAGAAGCTGGGCTCCGAACAGATCGGTGTCGCCTGGGTCGACGTCGCGGCGTCGTACAAAGCCGTTGCGCAGGATCAGGCAAGCGCGGACACGCTCGGCCTGCTCGAGGGGGCCGCCGATCCCAAGAACATGTCCGGCCGGCTTGTCGTTGGTCTGCATGCGGACCCGTCGTTCATCGAGCTGAGCGGCAAGGCCATCGACATCAAGGGAGTCAACGCGCTGGCCAAGGGGGACAGTGCAACCGGAGCCGGACTGATCGCGTCCTTCCCGGCCGACGTGTTCGGCGCCGTCAGCTCCACCGGGCTGGGCAAGTCTGTTGGCACTCTCTACACGTCGTTGACCGCGAGTAAGGACTCGATGGAGATCAAGCCCATGCTTGACGCCCTGGGTATCGACTCGGCCACTCAGATCGAGACGCTTCTGGGCGACGAGACCGGCGTGGTGGCGGGTGGCACCCTTGATCAGCCGGTTTTCGCCGTCCGTACCGCGACTGGTGAGGCCGATGCCGCGTACGCGCTCGTCCGTCGGATCCTTGCCCTGGCCGAGTTCGACACCGGCGGGGCCACCGTCGAGAAGGTCCAGGGCCCGGACGGCATCGTCGTCGGGACCGGCTCCGGGCTGATCGGGGCCATCACCAGCCAGTCAGGGAGCAAGCTCGGTAGTACCGCGACCTTCACACAGGTCATGCCGGACGTTGGCCAGGCAGACTTCGCCGCGTACCTGAGTCTGGCCAAGCTCATGCCACGCCTGACCGGCGACAACCCCAGTGACGCGGCCTCGCTCGAACCGCTCAACGCACTGGGTCTGACCGCAACCCGTGGTGCTGAGCCCGCTTTTCGGCTGAGGCTCTCCGTCAGGTAGCCGATCATCAGGTAGTCGCAAGAAGTGGGTCGTATGCCGGCACGTGTCGGAAGACGTCCCGGTCCGGCGCCGGACTCGTCACGCGTCGCTGGCTTTCTGTACCACCGTGTCGAGAAGGACTCCGACAACTTCGGCCGTGTTTTTATCCATTTTCGCGGGAAGTAGGCCCGATCAGGGGATATTCGGCCATTCGTCGGTGGTGGGATTGTTTCGGCTGGTAGACCTGACGCAGTCCCTGGCTGAGTCAGGTGGGAACTTGGGAGCACGGAAACATGGACCATCAGCAAGGGGGTGCATCGTGCGAGTGACGCTCCGCGCCCAGTTCATGGGGGTCGTCCGGCTGGTCGTCTGGACCGGCGCCTTCCTTCTCGGTCTCGCCGGCACCATACGTCGCCGTCTTGACGTGTCTAGGCGGGTCAACCGATTGGTCCACCCCCACGCCGTTTTCGACCCGCTCAGCCGACAGGCTCAGGTCAGCGCAGAGGCTTCTTCAGCCATGGATGTGGCACATCACAACGGGATGCGTCTCATCGAGCAGTGCGACGCAGGCACAGTCGCCACCAGCCGCCCCGCCACGAAAGTCCGTTGAAGCAAGCCTTCGTCAGGCGTCGCTGGCTTTGGGGTCGGCGGACAAGACGAGGCGCGCGTGGATCTCAGTGGTGAGCTGATGGACCAGCTTGGTCAGCTCGGTGTTGGAATGCAGCTCCAGCTCGCTCGCCACGAAGTCGTGGTCGGCCTTGGCCTGTTGGAAGGACGCCTGCCGGTTTTGCCCGATCATCACGAACGTCGACAGGAAGATTGCCTCCAGAGAGACGATGAGCGTCAGTGTCGGCCACGGACTCTTCTCGAAGACCAGCATCCACACGGCGAAGACCACGGCGTGCAGATACACGAAGTTCATCGAACCGGCGAAAGCAGTGATCGCGTCCGCCACCCGCAGCTGGACCTGAGCGGACCGGCGTTCGGCCTCCGCCAGCATGCCGGGATGTTGCAGTGTGTTGGGCTGGGCAATCGTCATCGTGGGGTCCTCTCCAGTGAGGCCAATGCGTGGCGCTCAGGTTGGATAGTCTGCTTCATGGAGCCCGCGCCGACAGTGTTTTCGACCGTGGCGGACGTTCGAGCTGGGAGGACACGTGGACATGGACCGCGCTGACACGTCGGAAGAGGTTGGGGACCACGGCCCATTTGGCGGGCGTCCCTGGCTGTCGAGCTACGCGCCAGGAGTCGCGCCGGATCTCGAGGTCCCGGCCGAGTCGCTGCCCGAGATGCTCATCAGAAGCGCACTGCTCCACCGCGACCGGGTTGCCCTCGACTTCTTCGGCGCGGAGACGACATACACCGAGCTTGCCGAACAGGTGAGTCGGGCTGCAGAGGCGTTGCGCACGCTGGGAGTGAAGCCGGGGGACCGGGTGGCGTTGATACTGCCCAACTGCCCGCAGCACGTGGTGGCCTTCTATGCCGCGCTACGACTCGGTGCCGTGGTCGTCGAGCACAACCCCCTGTACACGGCGCCCGAGCTGGAGCACCAGCTGTCCGACTGCGGGGCGACGTTCGTCGTGTGCTGGGACAAGACGGCACCGGTGGTCGACGAGCTGCGCGCGAAGACCGCGGTGCAGGTCATCCTGGCCGTCGACCTGACGAGCGCCGTGCCGTTGAGCATGCGTCTCAAGCTGCGGCTGCCGATCGCCAAGGCGCGCACGGCCCGCGCGGCGCTGACCGGGCCGGTGCCCCCAGGGGTCCTGGGCTGGGAGCTGGCCTCGTCCTCGACCGGCCCGCTCGATCCGACCCACCCGCAGCCGCGCCCCGAGGACGTCGCGCTGCTGCAATACACGGGCGGGACGACCGGCACGCCCAAGGGCGCCATCCTGACGCACGCGAACCTGCGGGCCAACGCGGCCCAAGGACGGGCATGGATGCCCGGGCTCAAGGACGGCGCCGAGACCGTATACGCGGTGCTGCCCCTGTTCCACGCCTACGGGCTGACGCTGTGCCTGACCTACTCGATGAGCGTGGGCGCAACCCTGGTGCTGCTGCCGCGCTTCGACCTCGACCTGATGTTCGCGGCGATCCGACGCCGCCCCCCGACGTTCCTGCCTGCGGTGCCCCCGATCTACGAGCGGCTTGCTGATGCAGCCCGTGAGCGTGGCGTCGATCTCACCTCGATCCGCTATGCCATCTCGGGCGCCATGGCGCTGCCGCCCGCGGTGGTCGAGAAGTGGGAGTCCGTCACCGGGGGGCTGCTGGTCGAGGGCTATGGGATGACCGAGACCTCGCCCATCGCGCTGGGTAACCCGGCTGCGCCGACCCGGCGACCGGGGACGGTCGGCATCCCGTTCCCCTCCACCCAGATCCGGATCGTCGACCCGGACGACCAGTCGCACGACCTTCCGATCGGGGTGCAGGGCGAGCTGCTGATCAAAGGCCCGCAGGTGTTCGCCGGATACTGGAACCGTCCGCAGGACACCGCCAAGGCGCTGCTCCACGGTGGTTGGGTGCGCACGGGCGACATCGCGATCGCGGACGCCGCCGGCTTCGTCCGCATCGTCGACCGGATCAAGGAGCTGATCATCACTGGTGGTTTCAACGTCTATCCCTCCGAGGTCGAGGATGTCCTGCGGGAGATGCCCGAGATCGCCGACGTCGCCGTGGTCGGTGTCCGGACGCCTGACGATACTGGCGAGGAGGTCGTCGCCGCCGTCGTGCTCGCGCCAGGTGCGACCGTCGACCCCGAGCGGGTACGGGCCTTCGCGCGCGAGCGACTGACGGGCTACAAAGTGCCGCGCCGGATCGAGATCGTCGACGAGCTCCCTCACTCCCTGATCGGCAAGGTCCTTCGCCGCCGCGTGCGCGACCGGATCGAGGCCGTCGAAGCCTTCGACGCCGACTGAAACTGCTTTCGTGTTGACCTCTGTCGTGTGACGTTCGCAACACAGCCAGAACAGTGACCATGGTCACTGTCAGCCGGAGTGTTTCCGGTTGGAGAATGGCAACGACGTAAAAAGCAACCGCGCACCTGGGCCGATCGGCTCTGGAGCGGGCGAAAGTGAGGAAACTTCGTGAAGGCTCTGGTGTACCACGGACCAAATCAGAAGGCTTGGGAAGAAGTGCCCGACCCTCGGATCATCGACCCGACCGACGTGATCGTTCAGGTGGACACGACCACGATCTGTGGCACCGACCTACACATCCTCAAGGGTGATGTGCCGGCCGTGACCGACGGGCGGATCCTCGGCCACGAGGGCGTCGGGACAATCACGGAGGTCGGCTCGGCGGTGCACAACCTCGGGGTGGGTGACCGGGTGATCATCTCCTGCATCACCTCGTGTGGCTCGTGTTCCTACTGCCACCAAGGGCTCCCTGCCCACTGCCTGAACAAGGAGGGCGCATCGGGCATCGGCTGGATCTTTGGCCACCTCATCGACGGCACCCAGGCGGAGTACGTGCGCGTGCCCTTCGCCGAGAACTCCCTTCACCTGGTGCCCAAGGGGGTCAGTGACGAGGCCGCGGTCATGCTTTCGGACATCCTGCCCACGGGCTTCGAGATCGGGGTGCGTAACGGCCGCGTCAAGCCTGGTGACGTCGTGGCCGTCATCGGTGCCGGCCCGGTGGGCCTTTCGGCGATGATGACCGCCGGGCTCTACGGCGCGGCCCGCATCATCGCGGTGGACCTCGACGACAACCGACTTGCACAGGCCAAGAACTTCGGCGCCACCGACGCCATCAACAGCGGCAAGGCCGGCTGGAAGGACGAGCTGTTGGCCCTCACGGATGGTGACCTGGGTGTGGACGTCGCGATCGAGGCGGTGGGCATTCCGCAGACCTTCGATATGGCCACCGAGATCATCCGCCCCGGCGGGAGTGTGGCCAATGTTGGTGTGCACGGGACGTCGGTGGAGCTGAAGCTCCAGGACCTGTGGATCAAGGACGTCTCGATCACCACCGGCCTGGTGAGCGCCACCACGACGCCGATGCTGCTCAAGCTCGTCGACCAGGGGAGGCTCAAGCCCGAGCAGTTCGTGAGCCACCGGTTCACGTTCGACACCATCATCGATGCCTATGACACCTTCAGCCGCGCAGCGGAGACGAAGGCCCTCAAGGTGATCATTACGCGCTGACGCGCATCGGCTCCGCCAGGCACTGGGGAGGGACGCAAAGTTCCTCTCCAGCGCCGGTTTCGGCGCCGACCGAGCCGGTGGCGGACGTGGTTCTGCCGCTGGCTACAGTGAGTCGCAGACCGGCTACGTGAGCCTGACTGGGCTCTGTGACCGCTCGGTCTGCGACAAAGGGGTCGCACCAGACGACCCGCCGACCTAGGTAAGGGTGCAGCTACATGGTGATGATCCAGCCGTCCGCGGGGAACATGCTGACAATGCGCGTCTCGTTGCAGCGAGTCCCGGGCACATTGGGGAAGTTGACCTCAGCACTTGGTGCTGCCGGCGGGCTCCTGGACGCCATTGACATCATCGAGCATCAGCCCCATTCCATTGTCCGACAGATCCAGGTGGAGACCCGCGGGGAGGCGCACGGCCTGGAGGTCGTCGCAGCCGCCCGCGCAGTCGAGGGCGTGGAGCTGCTGTCGGTCTCCGACCGGGTGTTCGACCGGCACATCGGCGGCAAGATCGAGGTGACGCCCAAGTTTGCGGTGCTCACTCGTGACGATCTTTCGATGGCCTACACCCCGGGTGTCGGCCGGGTATGCACCGCGATCGCGGAGACGCCCGAGCTGGTGTGGGACTACACCATCAAGTCGAACTCGGTGGCCGTGCTGACCGACGGCACAGCGGTGCTCGGTCTTGGTGACATCGGCCCAGAGGCGGCCATGCCGGTGATGGAAGGCAAGGCGATGCTCTTCAAGCAGCTCGCAAACGTCGATGCCTACCCCGTGTGTGTGCGCACGTCCGGTGTCGAGGAGCTCGTCGCGATCGGCAAGGCGATCGCACCCGGATTCGGTGGCATCAACCTGGAGGATGTCGCAGCGCCGGTGTGCTTCGAGGTCGAGCGACGGCTGCAGGACGAGCTGGACATCCCCGTCTTCCACGATGACCAGCACGGCACCGCGATCGTCTCGCTGGCGGCCCTGTACGGCGCGGCCGAAGTTGTGGGCAAGAAGATGGAAGACCTCAACGTGGTCTTCCTCGGCATGGGCGCGGCCGGAGTGGCCTGCGTCAAGCTGTGGCAGTTCGCCGGCGTCGGCAACTTCATCGGGGTTGACCGCAAGGGCATCGTCTCCAAGGACCGCACCGACCTGAACCCGGAGAAGCGCTCCATCGCCGAGACGACCAACTCCGAGGACCGGCGCGGCGGGTTGAAAGAAGCGCTGGTCGGTGCTGACGTCCTCGTCGGCGTCAGCGGTCCCGGCCTGGTCAAGCCGGAGTGGGTGGCCGCCATGGCCCCGAACGCCATCGTCTTCGCGATGGCCAACCCGATTCCGGAGATCATGCCCGAAGAGATGCCGGACAACGTGGCGGTGGTCGCCACCGGCCGTAGCGACTACGCCAACCAGATCAACAACGTGCTGGTGTTCCCAGGTCTGTTCCGGGGTCTGCTCGACAGCCGCGCGCGGTCGGTGGACATGTCGATGAAGGTCGCAGCCTCCCGTGCCCTCGCCGACATCGTCGCCGCGGACGGAGCTTCTCGGGACTACATCATCCCGTCGATCTTCGATGCTCGAGTGGTGCCGGCGGTGTCCCGCGCGGTGCAGGACGCTGCGGCTGCAGCCGGACTCGTGACCGTGACGGAGTCGGTGAAGACCTCACACCTGAGCTGATGCACGGATGAGCTGACCTGCGGATGACTTGACGTGCCAACGTCACGGCCCGGACCGCCTCGCAAGAGGCGAGCCGGGCCGTTTCGGTTGGTGCTATGGCCACTTCGGTAGAAGTCGCCGGACCGCCTTCGTCAGGGGCGGCCTGCGCTGCGGCGGTAGTAGTTGCGCCA
>PKWT01000052.1 GCA_003132125.1 Micrococcales bacterium
ATCCTTCCATTCGAGTCTGATGCGGCATTCTCCGCTGGAGCCAGCTCTTCCTCACCCGGGTGACGAGGGTTCCTCCCTGAGCTCGCGGCGAAGGATCTTGCCGGTGACCGTCTTGGGCAGGTCGTCTATCACCTCGACGATGCGGGGACACTTGTATGCGGCCAGACGCTCCTTGCAGAAGGCGATGATCTCCTCGATCGTGACCTCGGCGCCGTCCTTGATGGAGACGAACGCCTTGACCGTCTCACCGCGATAAGCATCGACCAGGCCGACGACCGCAGCCTCCCGGATAGCCGGGTGCTCGTACAGCACGTCCTCGACCTCGCGGGGCCAGACCTTGAACCCTGATGCGTTGATCTGGTCCTTCTTCCGATCGACGATGTAGAACCAGCCCTCGGTGTCCATGAACCCCACATCGCCGGTGTGGAGCCGACCTCCGGGCATGGCGTGCTCGGTTTCCTCCGGCTTGTTCCAGTAGCCTCGTGCGACCTGGGGCCCGGCCACGACGATCTCGCCGATCTGCCCGACCGGCACTTCGGCGCCATCGTCATCGACAACCCAGGCAGTGGTGCTCGATACCGGTACGCCGATCGAGACCGCGCCCGAATCCGCGTCCACCGGAGCTTCCTTGGAGAATGGCACCACAATCGCGGGGCTGTTGGTCTCGGTCAACCCGTAGCCGTTGTGGATGTAGTGACCGAACTTGCTCCGGAATGCCTCCAGTGCGGCCTTGGGGATCGGCGCACCGCCGGAGTAGATCGAAAGGAAGCTGGACAGATGCTCGGGTGTCACATCCGGGTTGTTGGTCCACGCGATGAAGACCGTGATCGCGCCGATCGTCGCGGTCGCCTGATGCTCGGCAATGGACTCCGCCGATACGACTGGATGGAAGCGGCAGGTCAGAATCGACGCGGCCGCTGCAAGCAGCGGCGCCGCAATGTTGGCAATGAGTCCGGTGATGTGAAAGAGCGGGGCAACGGCGAACATCGAACCGCCCTCAGCAAGGCCGACCCAGTCGCGGTATATCTGAGCGGTGAAGACCACGTTGGCGTGCGTATTCATCGAGCCCTTCGGCGGCCCGGTCGTCCCTGACGTGTAGGGCAGCAGCGCGAGATCGTCAGGCTGTAGCCGCACATCGGCGGGCCGGCTTCCGCGGTATTGCTCGATCAGCTCCATCATGTCCACCGTGCCATCCGCACGGATCCGTTCAGTGGACCCGAAGATCCGTGGATCCGTCCGGGTCTGGAACTGCAGCTCGGAGGTGGTGATGATGATCGTCCCCACCTCGGTGTCCGCCGTCGCAGCAATCACGAGGTCTGCCAGTGACTCCAGACAGATCACGCCGATGGCGCCGCTATCGACCAGCACGGTGCTGATCTCACGCTCGCGGTACATGGGGTTGATCGGCACGATCACCGCGCCGAGCTTCCACGCCGCGACCACCGCGATGATGAACTGCGGAATGTTCTGCAGGACCAAAGCCAGGCGATCGCCCTTCGCGACACCGGACTCGCTCAGCGCCACCGCGAAGGCATCGGACAGTTCATCGAGCTGGGCGAGGGTGATCGTTGCGTCGAAGTACCGGATGATCGCTGCGTTTGGAGCACGACGCGCTGAGGCCCGAAACATGTCGAGCGCATTGTCGTATTCTCGCTCGATCACCGCCGGAATGTCGGCGTCATACAAGGCCAGCCAAGGTTTCTCGTCGTACGACCCGCGCATCATTTCGTCTCGAAGTAGCGACGTGGGTTGTCGACCAGCATCGTGGTGATCTGATCCTCGGTGACCCCCCGCTCACGAAGCGCAGGCAGCACGTCATCGCTGATATGCGTGTAGATCCAGTTCGGCACCGCCTGCGTCTTGGCCTCGGCCGAGAACCAGTCGATGAAGCACGAAGCATCGTGGGCGAGGACCATCTTCTCGGCGTAGCCGCGCCGCGCCAGCTCGGCCACGGTGTTCACCCGCTGCTCGAACGGCAGCAACACGTCCAGGCCGAACCGGTCCATTCCGAGCAAGGAGCCTTTGTCGGCGACGGCACACAGGTAGTCCAGGTCGGTTGAGTCCCCGGAGTGCCCGATGACCACCTTGGACAGGTCGACGCCTTCCTCAGCCAGGACCTTCTGGGCGACCAGACCGGACTGGGTGTGTGAGCTCGTGTGGACTGTGATCGGCACCCCACTGTCAACCTGGGCCTGTCCGACGGCACGCATGACCCGCTCCACACCCGGGGTCAGGCCAGCCTCCTCGATCGCGCACTTGAGGAACGCCGCCTTGACCCCGGTTCCGGCGATGCCCTCACGGATGTCCTGCAGGAACATCTCCACCAACGGCTCGCTGACGTCGAACAACAGTCCGGGGCCGGTGAAGTGGAACTGGAACGGCACATCGTTGTAGGTGTAGAGACCTGTCGCGACAACGATGTTGATATCGACCTTCGCGTTGATCCGCTGGATCCGGGGAACATACCGACCCAGACCGATGACCGTGGGATCAACGATGGTGTCGATACCGCGAGCCTTGAGCTCGGTCAGCTTCGCGACAGCATCAGCCACCCGCTCCTCTTCGTCCCACGTTTCCGGGTAGTTCTGGCGCATCTCTGTGCCGACCACGAACACGTGCTCGTGCATCAGC
>PKWT01000350.1:0-1295 GCA_003132125.1 Micrococcales bacterium
CTCGAAAGCGTGTAACGGGGTAACCCGTTCGTGGGTTCGAATCCCACCGCCACCGCTCGTGGTCGTCCGCGAACGTTCGCTGTCCGGGCGTTGGCGGACGACGTCACGCACGCTCATTGTGGTCAGGCTCGTAGCCTGCGGTGAGGAGATGGGATCGCGCGCCCATCCGCTGATCGGGCCTGCGCATCGCTCACGGGGTCGGTGGATCGACCCGGCCGACTGCAGCGCACTCGCTCAGCGTTCTTGCGCGAGGCCGTCCGTACCCGCCCTGGTCTGGGAGACCGGGCAGGGCTGGACGGTGAACGCGGAGCCGCTGAGTCTGCTCATCCCGAGCCCATGGCTGATCTTTATGAGCCCGGCGGTGGTCGCCGGCGATGAAACCTGCGGGGTGCCGGTGCTGGGGTGGTTGCAACGCGGCGCTGGCTGTCGCATGCGTCGTGCAAGGTGCAGACGGTGTTCCTGGGCGGCACTGGCGGCACTGGTGGCGGTCGTCGTCGGGTTGGTGCTCTGGACGCGCTCAGACGGGCCAGGTCTCCTGGCGCCAGGACGTGTCCCAGAACATCCACTCGTAGCGCGAGGCCGTCGCGAACGCCTGATGCATACGCTCGACCGTGCCCGGGTCCGCTTGTGCCGCAAGGCGATCCAGGATCTGCTTCGCTTGTTCGGTCGCTGCGGCGAACTGCGGGTCACCGTAGGTACTGATCCAGTCGGCATACGGGTGTCCGGTGAGGTCGCCCACGCGGTCCTTGAGGCGACGCCCGACATCCTCGTAGATCCAGAAGCAGGGCAGGATGCCCGCGGCCAGTGCCGGGTAGCAGCCGGCGGCTGCCAAGGAGAACAGAAACGACGTGTATGCCGTACATGTGGGCGACTTGGGGATCACCGCGAAGTCGGCCACGTGCGCGGCGTGGAGCTCGCGCTCGACGATGACGGTCGTGTGGGCGCTGCGGGCCCAGAAGAGCAGCTCGTCGGCGTCAGTCGTCTGGCTTGCCGCCGCGGCCAGAACTCGGCCGTAGTCGGCGAGGTAGTGCGCGTCTTGGGCCATGTAGTAGACGAAGGTGTCGCGGGGCAGGGTGCCGTCCGCCATTCCGGTCAGCAGGGGCAGCTCGTCAATGGCCTTGCGGATGGGGGCGATCGCCTCCCAGGCGTCCTGGGCGAACGACATCAGTGGTCCCAGATCTGGTGGAAGTGGTGGACGGGTCCGTGGCCGTGGCCGATCTCGAGCACATCTGCTGCGGCCAGCGCCTCGGTGAGCCAGTTCTTGGCGTCCATTGCTGCCTCGAGCCAGGAGTCCC
>PKWT01000350.1:1317-2857 GCA_003132125.1 Micrococcales bacterium
AGGTCCACGGCATCCCTGTCGTCTTCGCGGTGGCCGCCCTTGATGAGCACGCGGGGGGCGCCGAGCTCCTGCAGGGCCATGGCTTGAAGTCGCATGTCTGCCAGGGTGCGGGCGGGTCGGGTGTCGAGCAGGGCNNCTGGTGGCGACCATCACGGGGTCGAGGACGACATGGTCATGGGGATGGCGTCGCAGGAAGTCCCTAACTGCCACGACGATGCCGGCGTTGGCGAGCATGCCGATCTTGATGGCGTCGAGGCGGACGTCGGCGATCAGGGTCTCGAGCTGTTGGGTGACGAAATCCGTTGGTACCACGTGCACTCCGGTCACGCCCAGGGTGCTCTGTGCGGTGAGGGCCGTGATCACGGAGGTGCCGTAGACGCCCAACGCCGAGAAGGTCTTGAGGTCGGCCTGGATGCCGGCACCGCCGGAGGGGTCGCTGCCTGCGATGCTCAGTGCGACCGGGGGGCGGCTCATCTGGATGCTCCGTCCCAGGCGGCGCGCAGCGCGCGGGTGGCCGCCGCCACGTCAGGCTGGCCGCAGATGGCGCTGACGACTGCCGCACCGGCGGCCCCTGCCCGGCGGACCCGGGGCAGGCGCTGCCGGTTGATGCCGCCGATGGCCACACACGGCCACGGGCTCGCGGACGTGACCTGGTGAAGTCGTTCCAGGCCCCCCGGCGCCGCCGCGTCGAGCTTGGTTGCCGTCCCCCAGACGGGTCCGACGCCGAGGTAGTCCACCGTCCCGTCGGCATGTTCGCGGGCGGTCGCGACGTGTTCCACGGTCTGTGCCGACAATCCCAGGTATGCCGCGGGGCCGAGCAGCGCTCGTGCTTGCCCGATCCCGAGGTCGGACTGTCCCACGTGCCCACCATGGGCGCCGATGGCGTCGACCAGGTGGACGCGGTCGTTGACGATCAGGGGCACGTCGGTGCCATCCAGAACCGCCAGGATCTGACGGCCGAGACTGACCAGCTCGTCGTCCGTGGCGTGCTCGTCGCGCAGCTGCACCACGGTGACTCCGGCGCCGACCGCCGCCGAGACCGTTGCCGCGACACCGAACTGGCCGCACAGAGCCGTGTCGGTGACCAGGTAGAGCGACAGGTCCAACAAAGGTCTGCCCATCCTCAAGTGATCCTCACCCGTTCGGCCAGGTCGGCGGGCTGCAGCAGCGACAGCTCGTCCAGCAGGGCCACCGCAAAGCTGCCCGGCCCGCGCGCCTGCTGGGCTGCTGACTCAGAAGCAACGGTCAACGTCGCGGTCGCCGCCGCAGCCGCGACCACGGCATCAGGCACCACGGCCGCGAACGCCGCCATCAACGCACCGAGGGCACACCCGACACCGGTGACCCGGGTCAGCCAGGGATGGCCGTTGGACAGGAGGACCATCCGCTCGCCGTCGGTGATGTGGTCGGTCGGGCCACTGACGGCGATGACCGACTGTTGTTCTTCGGCAAGGTCCCTGGCCACCTGTGCCGCAGCCTCGGGGGAGTCCACCGACTCCACCCCCCGGCCTCCGGTGCCGCCGGCCAGCGCGAGGATCTC
>PKWT01000350.1:2890-3375 GCA_003132125.1 Micrococcales bacterium
GGGGTTCCCGCCCCCTTTGCACCAGCGATGGCCAGGTGCATCGCGGCAGCGGTGTCGTCATAGGGCGTGCCGAGGTTGACCAGCACGCCCCCCGCGATGGCAGCGAACTCACCGGCCTCGTGGGGGTTGTCGACCATGGCCGGAGCGGCACCCACGGCGAGCAGGACGTTGGCGGTCCACCCCGCCACGACGATGTTGGTCAGGCACTGGACCAAGGGGGGCCTGTCGCGCAGTGCGGTCAGGGCATCGGCCAGGTCCCGACGGGTCACGCTAGTAGAGGTCGCACTCACGGTGCTGACGTCCCTTCGCTAGTACGAGCTAGATCAGGTTCGACGGGTGTGTTCTCAGCCGTTGCCAGGTTCGTGCGCAGTAGCACCCCGCGTCATTGCCGACTGTAGCCGACGGTCGATCCGGGCCACATCACGGCGTTGTTGCCCGAAGCTTTGAGATACCGGCTGCGGCACCGGGTCAGCCACCCGGTCGAC
>PKWT01000350.1:3463-3603 GCA_003132125.1 Micrococcales bacterium
GGCTGCCGACACTTCCGAGCCCGGGCCGCAGCTCGCAGGCGCGGGCCCGGCGATGTCCGAAGCCGGATGACACGCACACATCGCACGCAAGGATGAGAAAAAGAGATCTGCTGAGGAACAAGGTCACGTCGACGGACGGC